>NZ_CAMUNF010000003.1:0-143449 GCF_947090205.1 Dialister micraerophilus | reverse complement strand
ACGTTTATCTACTTGTTTGAACTTTATGTTACTTTGTAAAAAGTGAATGGCGGAGTAGGTGGGATTAACAAATTTATATTGATTTTATCGAAGTTTTTTTAATGTGAGATTTTGCTAGGGGGCATAAAAGGGGCAACCTTTATGCTTTTTGACGGTTTAAAAATTCATCAAATTTAACAATAACTTCTTCTTGTGCCGCTTGACTGACGTGAGCATAAATTTCCATTGTTGTTTGCATGGTGGAGTGTCCGACACGTTGCATTACGGCACGTATAGGTACACCTGCTTCAAGGAGCATTGAAATATGAGTGTGCCGGAATGTGTGAGTGGTTACTCTTTGAGGTATTGATAGTTTGCGCAATATGCGTGCAATTTCAGCACGTGCTATAGGGTTTCCTCTGTTTGTTGTAAAAATATATCCTTGATTTTTATATCCGTTGTACCAATATGTACGTTGATAATTTTCAGTTATAAAAGCATCAATAATTTGGCGGGCACGTTTATTAAGTTTGATTTTCCGAAAGCTGGTTGTTGTTTTCGGTGTAGTACGTGTATGAGCAAATGGATCATATGATCCGTTAATATCAATTTCACCTTTTTCTTTATCGTAGTCGATTTCACGAAGTGCAACAAGTTCGCCGATGCGTAATCCTGTAAGAACTTGAAATTCACACAAAAGACCTATACGAGGATGCAACATCTTTGTTTCTTCCAATACTTTAATAAGCGTGTTCCTGTCCAGATATTTTTGTGATTGGCGTTCAATCTGATCGCGTGTCTTGGCTTGATGTTGAATTTCAACGTCTTCAAGGAATTTGTCAGAATTAACAAAATGCATTTTTACCGCATATTTAAAAAGGCGGCGGAGCGAGTTAAGAGTTTTAACAATATGATTACGGGATATTTTACGTGTTTGCATATCTGTAATAACTGATTGAACCATAGCGAGGTCAATGCGTGAAATAAGTATATTTTCGGGCAATTTACGTGTTATTGTACGTAGTTGTTGAGTAAGGTCTCGGAGAGATGACGGCTTTAATGCTACCGATCTGTAAGCTAGCCACTCTTGAATAACATAATCAAGAGGTTTTTCGTCTATGCATGTACCGATACGTTTTGAAATTTTTTCTTGTAGCATAAGTGTTGCCTGTTTTGTTGCTGCACGTGTTTTTGTAGGCAGCGTGACAGATATGCGTTTTAATTTTCCCGTATAAGAATCTGTATAACGTTCGTTAAATTTGTAAGTTGTACCGCTCTTTGTTTTTCTTTCTTCTATCCACATTTGTAAGCTCCTTTCTTTAACGGAGCCGTGTGTTATAATCAGTATGGTTGGTTGTGGTAACACACAGCTTTTGTCCTTATCGTGTTGGTGCACGGTAGGGACATTTTTTTATTGTGTTTTGGACTTAGCAGGTATTAAGTGCAAGAATTTGTATTTTTTTGGACCTAATTATATTAACTGAATTAATTTGTTGATTTAATATTTTATATTCTTTCAAAATAAAAACCTCCTCCATAATGGAGAAGGTTCTACCGCGCCGGTCCCCGTAGAGATTCCGGAACTAATATATGTCTCCATTATACAAACGTGCTTTAAATTTGTAAATATTAGTTTTTTCTTTTATGTTTTACTCAATACTGCTGTAAATATAAAATTTGTTCCTTATGGTTTAATTGGTGATGTTTTGCCGACGTCGGTAAAACGTTAAAAGCCCTGTATCTTTATTTGATACAAGGCTTTTTTGATTTTGTTGCGAGTTATCGCAAAGTCCATAATTTAAGTGGCGAGTAATCGCCAAGTTATTTATATAGTTTATCAAAGGTTAAGCCTTGTTGTCAAAATAAGCATATTTCTAAAAACTTGTTTTTATTTTTGTTTTTGATATAATATTGGTAGAGCAACTCGTGAAGGAAATAGGCTGGGTTCCCGAATGGGAGTAGGCATACGCTTAGAAGTCCTTTGCCCCTGGGGTTAGCTCTTTTTTTGTTTGTTCTTAAGATTCCTAATTATGTTTTCGGGGTCTTTTTTTATTTCGGAAATTATAAATTCAATAGCTGAATCGCTGTATGTAAATAGTGTTTGAGATGAACGATCATATTTGTAACAATATTTGGGGTTATTTTTTATTTGATAAAACTTTACAATTAAATCGAAATGGCTTGTATTAAAATTGTGACGTTTTTCATCCTCTGCAGGTTTTAAAGGATTGATAAAATTGATATTATCTTTTTTTATTCTCTTGTTTATTAATTCAATGCATTTCTTTCGTTGATAAGGGCATGTTTTTTGCATATCTTTTATTTCTTTAAGTATATATGCGGCTTTTGACGCATCGGATGTAATGGATATGCTTGTTGTAGCTAAATCTTTTTTCTTTGTAATATAAAAATCATGCCTTATTAATACAGCATATCTGTCATTGCCTTTTTCCGGTATAGATTCGTTGATTTTTTGTACTGTGTGTAACAATTTATTAGCTATTGGTTTCGAGTATCTTGCTCGTATTTCATTTGGGTCAATTGTAGATAATTTAATAGAGAGCATGAGAAAGTTAGCGGAGATTTTTTCTGTAATATCTATGCCGAAAAATTCAAGCAATTTGTTTGTGTAATTTAATATAGATGATTGAAAGAAAGGTACATATATTTGCTCATATTCTTCAGTGATAAAATGCGTACTTGTATTTCTTAATTCTAAAATTCTTTCAAGGTTCATTCTTAAAGGGTCTTTATTATTAGTAAAAATACGCTCAACACAATTGAATAGTGAAATTGTACGTTCGTTTTCTTTTGAATAATAAATGCTAGTCTCTCCCTCGTTTTTTATAAGATAGGCTTTTAACAACAACTCCCAAGCGTTACAGATAAAGAATGAAAAGCCTTCTACTCTGTAATGAATAGTCGGTTTATTGTATAATTCCACTCCTACAATAAATGCTTCTTGACTCTTTCTTAATAGCTTTTCTATTAAACTTTGTGTAGATTCTTGTTCTTTTAAATTTGCCATATTTTTCCTTTCTTTTGAACATAATTTCTATATCTTGCTCAATATCGCTACTTAATTACAATTTTCTTCTTACCTCTACTACTTTACCCAGTATGACTATCGGGAGGTTTTCGATTTCTTCGTTTGTGTAAAAGGTCGGGGAGTATACTCCGACGTTGTATCCGATCAAGGTGATTCCGGTTTGTTGTTTTTGAATTTGTTTACAGGTTGCGTCGTTGCCGTTTATTAATACTATTGCGATGTCCCCGCTATCTATATCGCTTTGTTTTTTTACTATTACGGTGTCGCCGTTTTTTATTTCGGGGTGCATGCTTTCTCCGTTTATCCTAAGTGCGAAAAATTCTCCGCTTTTTGCCATTTGAGGTGATATTTCTTCCCAATCGTCTATGTTTTGTATGGCTTCAAGCGGTATCCCTGCAGCAACTCGTCCCAATACGGGTATTCGTATACCGATAGATTGCTGCGGAGAATTTTCTTCTTTTTCTAATGACACATTTTCGCCTTTGGCTAATTTCATTAAACTTTCTATATCTATATTCATACCTTTAGCTACAGCATTATAAGTTTTTATAGATGGAGTAATAGGGTTCCCTGTTTTAGGATTTTTATTTTTTTCAAGCATTGAAATATAACCTTTACTTAAACCTGAAACTTTTACAAAGTCGTCCATTGATAAGTTGTTTTCTTCACGATATTTTTTTATTATTTCGCCTAAACGCATAATTATCACCTCTTAAAAAGTTTATCGATATTTAAATTGTAAAGCACATTAAACAAAAAATCAAGAAAAATGTTTTATACACTTGACAATACTTGTTTAGTATATTAAACTGAATTTGTGAATTGGAGGTGCTAAAATGAAATTCGGAAATAAATTAAAAGAATATCGATTGAAAAACAATATGACACAAGATGAATTGTCAGAAAAATCAAAAGTCTCAAGAACAACGATAGTTTCTATAGAAAAAGGAGAGGCGAGAGTTACAAAAACTGATACATTAGTTAAGTTAGCTTCTGCTTTAAATGTAGGGGTGAATGATATTTTTTTTACAAAAACTGTTTAATTTATTAAACATAAAGTGTAATTAAATCTATCAAATAGAAAGAGAGGTGAAGAAATGGAGAAGGCGAAAAAAACACTATTTTCGGAAGTTCAGGTGATGGTGAATGATCTGTTGTCCGGTATAAGCCAAGAGATTCAAATAAAGATTCTTATTAGGTTAGTTCTTATTTGTATTAAGGCGATACAGTATGAGCGCCAAAGTTTTATACCGGGAACATCATCGAATACAGAATCCATTTTATATGGGGAGATTGCACGGCTTAAAGATGAATTTACAAAACACAAGTCTTAAGAAATTGTTTTCCAAAGGCAGTTAATTTTGCTGATTGCGGTAGGATAACCACTTCGTTATCAGGTGGGCAGACGATTGCGGACAAAAATGGTTGTATTACAGAGCTTATTTGTGAATAGATTTCCGGTTTTACAAAGTGAGCATTTGTGTCCAATTGAATTAAGCCCAGTCTTGCAAGATTATCTGTGATACTTCCTATTTTTCGAAGGTCATCTAATGTATGTAATTTTACACCATTATACAAAATGATGTGTGGGATATAATCCATACCTTCCGCAGAATAGGAGAATTGGTTACCTAATGGATGTGTTTGATGCAATCCATTGTTAGAAGCATTCTGAGTTTTTTGAATCCGGATTGCACACATGGGTAACGGATTAGGGAAATCAAACAATATTTTGGCCTCTTCCGGACTTAATTGGCTGATGATTTCAATGAAAGCAGGATGAGCGAGTTCTTGCATATCTTCTGTCATTGAAGTTGCTAAAAGATTAGCAAATAGTGAATGAAGGTGATCAGAGTCAGCAGTGAATTGACACTTTTGTAACAAGGGAGCAGCTAAATAAATGGGTGGCGGAACGATATTATTTTTCCCGTTTAACCTGAGACTTAAGTCATTCTTCAGTGTATCAAGGGAATATTTAGCATATTTCCCCAAGTATGATGTGGGATAACCAAGAATTGTAACAATGTCGCTAAGGGCAACGTCAACAGCTTTAACGGTTTGTGGAAATGCTTTGGTGGCAGAATCAATTACTTTATGTGGGTTGGCATTAATAATGGAATTCATCATTAAAATCTCCTTTTATAAACCTGATTAATATGCGTTCTGTTCAAATTATAAATGAATACAAAAAATTACTCAAACGCAGTACAAGAAAGAGAGGTGAGGGGTATCTTGTGCTTTAGTTTGCCTATCACTTATTGGCAATGAAAAAGAGACGCACTTATAGAATGGTTTTCTAAAAGTACATCTCTTTAGCCATAATCAGGTTTTGACATTCCTAATTATGCTCGTTTGGTTGCCGAACTCTTGCAGTTTCATTCTCTTATCCGAGAAACGTCTAGAATATTCAATTCAAATCAAACTCAACACGCGGGTGTCAATCCGTGTTTCTTGGAAGCATACGTCACTTAGGTATTCGAGATTACCGTCGTATTAAGCCACGACAAGCCTCAGTATGTAACGGCACCGGCTACGGTCAAAAACTGACTCATTTGAATCAGCCTCCTTCCGTAGAGCAAGTAAAAATTTATACCTACATAAAGCAAGTATATAAATGCTCTTAATGTAATTATAGTTTTGTATTAATCTAGCGTCAAGTGCTCAACACAGAGTAAAGAGGAGTGATAGGTAAATGGAAGTACAAGATGTTGTAGAGATCGTAAGAGTAGAGAGACAAAATAAGGGATTTTCTCAATACGCACTTGCAAAGAAAAGTGGAGTATCAAGAGAATTTATCGCAAATCTTGAAAGGGGTGTATATGTACCTAAATTAAATACACTTATCAAGTTATTAAAAGCGTTAGATTTAGAAGTTGTTATTAAATGTAAATTTTAAATCTATTCAGATAAAAAAGGAGGAGTCATGATAACTCAAAAATGGTTCACAACTAATGAGTTGGCGGTTATGTGGAATTATAGTCGTCAACAAATTTGGCGGTTGCGTCATGAAATGCAGGCAGTTCCGAGATTTGCTGCCGGAGTCAGAGGAAGAAGGAAAGGACTTCGGTTTAACGGTGAAATATTTGAAGATTTCATGTCTTGGAGTGAAAGGAAGGTGTGAAATTGAGGTTAAGGGTTAAGCGGATTTTATCAGTATTTGCAGTGGCTGTAATTCTCGGTGCGGGTGCTTGTGCGTATTTTAGACCTGGCAAGTATACTTACATGGTGCAGTACCGGAAAGAGGTTCAGCAGGGTGAAACTGTATGGGACATTTGCAGTGAAATTGCAACCGACAAGGAAGATTTAAATCGTCTTGTTTGGCAGACGATGAAAGACAATAGAATCAAGGATCCGAATGATGTACAACCAGGGATGCTTTTAGTTGTGAATGTTGAACAGGCGAGAGGTGCAAAATGAATTGGAATAACAAGGAAGAAGTTTTAGAAGCAGTAAGAAAAAGCGGTTGGGCGTTGAGGCATGTCAATAAAAGATTTTTAGATGATAAGGATGTGATTCTATCAGCGGTAAACAACCTCAGTGCAGTGCTTGTGTTTGCAAGTGAGCGTTTAAAAGATGACGAAGACGTTGTTCTGGCGGCAGTAAGAAAAAACGGTTGGGTATTAAGATTTGCAAGTAAGCGTTTAAGAGATGACGAAGACGTTGTTTTGGCAGCGGTGGAAGATGATGAAGATGCGTTGTTTTTTGCAAGTAAAAGAGTGAAAGCTGCGATTAGGGAAAAGAGGGAATTTAATGACAGATAAAGGCGGTGAAGTAATGAGGGAAGGTTTATATAAAAAGACAATGAAAAAGGATGACAGATAACGGCAATTATCTATCATCCGGGCGGAAAATACATTCTCTTTCCGCCTCCATTATATCACATACAGGAGGAAAAACTATGTATACAAATTGCGATTTAATTCTGTCGGTTAAAGAAGCGGAGGACCATGAAAAGTGGTTAGCTGTGAGGAATCAAGGAATCGGAGGTTCTGATGCTTCCGTGATTATGGGGTTAAATCCTTATAAGTCGGCTTATCAATTATGGTTGGAAAAGCGGGGAGTTGCAGATCCGGAAGATTTAACAGGCAATCCGTATATCTATTGGGGACGGAAAAATGAGGCGAATATTGCTGACTGGTTTCAAGAAGAAACAGGAAAAAAGATTCGGCGGCTCGGAACACTTCAAAACAGAGAAAAGCCATTCTTGCTTGCCAATGTAGACAGAATGGTTACCGGGGAAGATGCGGGATTGGAAATCAAAACAGCCGGTGTTTCCCAGTATAAAAAATGGAAAGATGATGAGATTCCGGATAGTTACTATTGCCAGTGTCTCCATTATATGGCGGTAACGGGAGCTGATTATTGGTATATAGCTGTTCTTTTAGGTGGAAATGACGCCAAATGGAAAAGGATAGAAAGAAATGAGGAAGATATCCGGGTGCTCATAGAAGAAGAGACTAAGTTTTGGGAAATGGTCAAGACGAATACACCGCCGCCGATTGATGGGACTATGTCGTGTTCTAATGCTTTAAAACTGAAATATAAAGGCAATCCTGGAAGTGAGACGATGTTACCGGCAGAAGCTGCGGATATTATTAATGAGCTGGATAAAGACGCAGAAGTAGAAAAAGCGTTGAAAGAGAGTATCCAATTAAAGAAGAATAAGCTTATGGATATGATGGGCGACTTTGAAGTCGGTCGTATCGGCGATAGAAAAGTCACATGGAAAGTCACGAAAGGTCGGGAGACCATTTCGTTGTCGAGGATAAAAAAAGAGGATAAGGGATCGTATTATGCGCTCAAGGCGGCAGGGCTTATCACTGTGAGTAAGCCGTCGAGGACGTTCCGGGTATGGTGAGTGATATGACACAGGAGAGTTTATTTAAATAGTTTAAATAAGGAGGAAATATGAGAACAACAGGTGGTTTACAACAGCAACAGGCACAGGTGCTTCAAAACGGGGGTGGAGTAACATTAAAAGGGTATCTACAAGCGATGATGCCGGAAATAAAAAAGGCGTTACCGACGGTGATGACGCCTGAGAGGTTTACAAGAATTGTAATGACGACGATCTCAACGAATCCTGCATTGCAAAAATGCACACCGCAATCTTTCTTAGGTGCTGTCATGCAGGCAGCACAGCTCGGGGTAGAGCCTAATACGCCACTCGGGCAAGCGTATTTAATTCCTTATGGGAATCAAGTGCAATTTCAGCTTGGGTACAAAGGACTGATTGACTTGGCATATCGTAGTGGGGAAGTTCAAAGCTTACAGGCTCATGAGGTTTATGAGAACGACACATTTGAATACGAGTTGGGACTCAATCCAAAGCTTAAGCATATCCCTGCGCTTAATAATAGAGGAAATGTTATCCTCTATTACGCTGTAATTAAGTTTAAAAACGGCGGGGAAGGCTTCGAAGTGATGAGTCGTGAAGATGTTGAGGCTTTCGCAAAGGTAAAGTCTAAGACTTATGGTCGTGGTCCGTGGCAGACAGACTTTGACGAGATGGCAAAAAAGACCGTTTTAAAAAAGGTGCTGAAGTATGCGCCGATGAAAACGGACTTTATCAGAGCCGTTGCGACTGATGAAACAGTAAAGAGTTCCGTCGCTGAGCAGATGGCAGATTTACCGGATGAGACAGTAACTATTGATACTGAAGCTCAAGTCGTCGTGGATAAGGAAACAGGAGAGGTGAAGTCATGATAGCAGATTTATTGAAAAATCTAAATGCTATCGGTCGGGAAAATTCGGTGAGCCGTAAAACGCTCACCGGGCTTACCGGTTTATCTGATAGAAAACTCAGGTCGACGATCGAAAATGAGCGCCGAGCAGGAGAATTAATCTGTTCTCACATGGATCCCGGCGGCGGTTATTATTTACCGGAAATGAGCCTTGAACTCAGGGCTTATGTGAATGAGCAGCGGAGCCGCATTCAATCTCAGATATTAGCATTGGCACCTTTAGAAAGGGCATTAAACGGAGGTATGTAGAATGGGAAAGTCTATTGCATTAAGTTGTGGGTTTATAAGCAATTTGCGAGTGCGTATGTTGAAAAATCGAATGGGTACTGACGCATTAATGATTATCGTTTCTATGCTATGTAGATATAATGAAAAGTCGAAATGTATTCCAATGAGTGAAGAGAATATTTTTCTGGCGGCAGAAGCTGCGGATAGTTGCGAAGAGTATGTAAAGGATGTACTTGATGAAGCTATCACGTTAAATATTTTCCAAACTGTAAACTTTTTTAATGATATTGATGGGCAATGTGTTCGTCGCAGCGGGTTGATCCCGAATAAGGAGTTATGCACCGGGTTATGGAATAAATAATTAACTGTTGAATCTTTACTGAAAGGGGTGATGCAGGTGGCAAGACCGCTGAAACAGGGTTTAGATTATTACCCTATGGATGTCGGTTTTTTGCGAGATATAAAAGTGCGAAGAATAATTAAGTCATGCGGAGCGTCATCAATCGCGGTACTAATTTGGCTGCTGAATAGCTGCTATCAGGACGAGGGGTACTATCTGAGGTGGACAAAGGATTTGCCTTTCATTGTGGCGGAGGATACCGACGTCACGGAAGGACACGTACAAGAGGTTGTTAAAAAGGCTTTACAAGTAGGTTTCTTTGACGAAAGCATGAAGGATAATTATGAGATACTGACTTCTGCAGGGATACAAAAAAGATTTTTGGCTGTAACTTCGAGAAGAAAATCGGTATTTCTCCGTAGGGATTTTGCACTCATCTCCATTAATGACGACATTAACTCCATTAATGACAACAATAACTCAATTAATGTATACAGAAGTACACAAAGTAAAGTAAAGGAAAGTAAAGTAAAGAAGAGTATAAGAGATATGTCACATGATGTGATTGATGACAATGTTTCTACTACTACCAAAACTACTACTACAAAAAATAATTCATCTATTTCATCAAAGAAGTTTAGGAAGCCAACGCTTGAGGAAGTGAAAGCCTATATCAAAGAGAAGGGATACGTGTTTGATCCGGAAGCATTCATGAGCTATTACAATGCTAACGGTTGGCGTGTTGGTAGAAATCCTATGAAGAGTTGGAAAGCTGCATGTGCTTATTGGAATAAAAATGAAAAGTCTGTAAAGGGGAAAAAGCCTATACAGGGAAGTCAAAGTTTATCGAGAGAAGATTTAGATATTATAAAAGACTTTTAGGAAGGAGGTTTATATGGAAAGCATTACTCAGGTTTTAAAGGAGTTAGAGATGTCCATTCATAAGACACCGGAAGATGCTCATACATACATTTGTGATAAGTGTCGAGATAAAGGAATCATACCTGTAAATGTTAATGGTTATATCATGGTCCGGATTTGTAAGGACTGTGAAAGAAAAAGGAAGTTAAAGAAGTGGCTATCTCATAGTGGTATTTCTTCTGAAGATTATAGTCGCTATACGCTTGATAATTTTTTAGAGGATACTGATGAGGCGTGCAAAATGAAAAGGGTCGCCTTGAGTTTTATTCATGATCCGGATGCTATCGGGCTTGGCTTTTTCGGGGCAAGTGGAACGGGCAAGACTCATATTTGTATTGCCGTTTGTCAAGCGGTGGGTACTGAACACCACTATTGGCAGTATAGAAATGAAATTCAAAAGATTAAGAACTCAATGTATCGGAGTAGTGAAACATACGATGATTTGATGAGGATCCCTAAGACATCACCATGTCTTTATATCGATGATTTATTTAAGGGTGCTTATAGTGATGGCGGTGTCGACAAACAGGACTTGCAAATAGTTTTTGATATCATCAACACGCGGTATATAAAGAGGTTACCTACGATTATTTCGAGTGAGTATAGTTTAAATGCTATTACGAAAGCTGACACGGCTATCGGGAGTAGAATTTATGCTATGTGCTATCCATATCTGATGAGAGTGGATGGAAGGAATCGGCGGTTGCAAAGGGGGGAAAAGGAGAAATCAAAATGAATACAGTACAGATTTTAGGTAATTTAGGGAAAGAACCGGAAATTAGAGCAACAGGCACAGGTAAAACAGTAGCGAGTTTTTCCGTCGCAGTGAGCAGGGGTTATACAACACCGCAGGGGGAAGAGAGACAGTACACAGACTGGACTAATGTTGTAGCTTGGGGAAGTCTGGCAGAAGCGGTAGGAAATGAATTGAAGAAAGGGGATCGCGTGTTTGTAGAGGGCAGGTATTCTACGAGGAGTTATGAGGATAAGAGTGGGCAAAAGCGTTACATCACAGAAGTAATTGCAAACACAATAGCAAAACCGATAGGCGGAAAAGAAAAGCCGGTTACAAAATTCACGGACTTCGGGCGTTCGGAATACGATTCGGGAGAAGTGTCAAAGAAAGAACATAATCAAGAAGATATACCGTTTTGATTGAGGTGTAGATATGGAATTTATTGTTGAAGGAGATCCGCAGGGGAAAGCAAGACCGCGGTTTAGTCGGAGAAGCGGGACGGTATACACGCCGTCCAAGACAGCAAAGTATGAAAAAGAGATCCGAGATTCGTTTCTTGCTGCCGGCGGAAAAATGATTCCTGATGGAAGTTATGTGACGGTAGCGGTGGATGCGTATTTCAAAATTCCTAAGTCTTATGCCAAAGGGAAACGGTTGGCGTGTAAGTATAATATCAATCGACCGGACAAAAAGCCGGACATAGATAATATCCTAAAGGTGGTATTAGATGCATTGAATAAAGTGGCTTATGAAGATGATAAACAGGTGGTCGAGGTACGATGCCGGAAATGGTATTCAAGTAGTACAGGATTTTTGAGGATTTCAGTGAGAGAGTTGTGAGTTCTGTGATGTAGTAAAACCGCAAACATCTGTCTTGGTAGGGCGTATGGAAGGGAAAAAGCATTACAGAGTGAGGAGATGAGGAATGGCGGATATTAAGCGTGAGATGATAAGTCATCCGGTGCATTATACGCATGGAAAGATAGAGTGTATCGATGCTATTGAGAGTGCTACGTGTGATTTGACCGGGATTGAAGCGGTTTGTACGGGAAATATTATAAAGTATGTATGGCGGTGGAAGTTTAAAAACGGGGTAGAGGATTTGCAAAAGGCAGAGTGGTATTTACATAAGTTAATAGAAGAAGTAAAAGGAGAAAAGTAAATGAACGAACCAATCATATCACCGTGGATAATTTATGCTATTGATGTTTGTAATTCTATTAGTGAAGTATCCGTAATTTTCAGTATATTGGGGATATTTGCAATAATATGCATTTTTATTGCAATGCTTGATAGACCATATGAGGATAATAGTCGATACAAAAAGTTACTTAAAAGACTGATGATTTCTACAATAATGTTTATCATTGTGGCAATTATCGTCCCTGATAAAAGAGTAGGATATACTATGCTTGCAACTCAGTACATCACGGAAGAGAATGTGCAGCAGGCAGCGAAGATGGTGGATAGAATTGCTGATAAAATTATACGGGTAAAAAATAATTCATAAGAGTGAGTGCGATAAGTAGGGGGTTTTGATGGTAAACGGGATGAAACCAAATGTGTTTTTTCATGGGGATCCTATGTATGATTCGGCAAGGAGACGTATTTCTAAGGAAATGCAAAAAAAGGAACGGGATATTCGTGATTTTTTTGAGAATCTTCGTCGTGATGGTAATCGACTTCGTTCGGCGGAGTTTTTACTTCGTCAGTATGAGGCTGATATATTTAGGATCCGTTCTTGTCGCTATGATATGGAGCATGTAACGGGTACTAAACAAAGTGATGTGTCGGATATTTTGATCCGTCTGGAGGAAAAGCTTATGAGGCAGCGTGAGAATTTTATTTCTCTTTGTCGTGATGTGACGGAAAAGCGTGAGCAGGCGCAGCGGTATATTTCTCGCTTGTCCGATACGGGAATGCAGGCTATTCTCATGGATAGATATTGGGCAGGGCTGACATGGGGTCAAATTGCTAAGAATCATCATTATGATAAGGATTATTGCATGCAGCTAAGGAACCGAGCAATTCGGCATATTGCAGAAAAACATTTTTAAAACATCTCGTATTTTCTCGTATTTCAATGTGGTATAATAGTAAAGTAAAATAATATGCAAGCACTAAAAGAGGACGGGGAACCGTCCTTTTTACATAGAAAAATAAACCGCTCCTTTTGGAACGGTTTTTATATTACAAAGAAAGGAGAAGACGTGACGCCTAAACAAGAAAAATTTTGCATAGAATACCTAATAGACCTAAACGCAACACAAGCGGCAAAACGAGCAGGATATAGCGAAAAAACAGCAGGAAGCATCGGACAAAGACTGTTGAAAAAAGTTGAAATTCAAAAACGAATAACAACACTAAGAAAAACAGAATTTAAAAAGACCATAATGACAGCAGAAGAAGTAGAAAGCCTACTATCGAAAGCCGCAAGGGGCGAAATGGAAGAAGAAACAATCGTGACGGTAGGAGTAGGAAAAGGGCAAAGCCGAGCAATAAAAATGATGAAACAAATCGGAGCAAGAGACCGAATAAGAGCAGCGGAACTCATGGGCAAACGTCATCATCTCTTTGAAAACATAAACATGAACGCGGAAGAAGAAAGGGTGACTATTATAGATGACACAGATTAAACTCTCAGGCGTTATTGCACCGTCATTTTTCAAAGTACATCAAGATGTTAAGCGACACGACTACACGCATTATGTATTGGCGGGTGGACGAGGAAGCACAAAATCATCATATATTTCACTTGAAATATTATTACTTCTTATGAAAAACCCGAATTGCCACGCGGTAATACTTCGTAAAGTCGGTAATACATTAAGAAACTCAGTATTTTCTCAAATGGAATGGGCGTTGGACACGTTGCATATGAGAAATTGTTTTAAAATTACAGTATCTCCGCCGACAATAACAAGAAAATCAACAGGGCAGAAAATATTATTCTTCGGAGTAGATGACAAAGCGAAAATAAAATCAATCAAACTACCATTCGGATATATCGGTGTTGTTTGGTATGAAGAACTAGATCAGTTCTCCGGTATGGAAGAAATACGTAATTTGAATCAATCACTACTTCGTGGTGGTAGTAAATTTTGGTGTTTCTCATCATACAATCCGCCGAAAAGTGCGCAAAATTGGGTAAATGAAGAAATGATGTACGACGATGCCGACAGACTAATACATAAATCAACATATTTAGACGTTAACCCTGTGTGGTTGGGCGAACAATTCATAGAAGAAGCTGAAAAACTCAAACGCAAGAATGAAACAGCTTATCGACATGAATATCTCGGTGAAATAACAGGCACAGGCGGATCCGTATTCGAGAATGTTAAAGAAATTACCCTAACTAACGAAGATATTAACAGTTTTGACTATATATACTATGGATTAGACTTTGGGTTCGCAATAGATCCGCTTGCTTTTGTTTGTATGCACTATGACAAAAAACACGAAAATTTGTACATATTCGATGAAATATATCAAACAAAACTCACAAATTGGCAAGCAAGTGAAAAAATAAAACGTAAAGTATCAGAAACGGCAATTATAAGAGCAGACAGCTCAGAACCTAAATCTATAAAAGAATTAAACGAATTGGGATTATATGTATTGGGTGTGAAGAAATATCCTGATAGTGTTTCGTATGGTATAAGGTGGTTGCAAAGCTTAAACAATATTTACATAGATAAGAAACGTTGCCCGAATGCTTTTAAAGAGTTTATGACATATGAATACGAAAAAACTAAAGACGGGCAATTTATATCGGCATATCCGGATAAAAATAATCACGCAATCGACTCTGTACGCTATGGGTGCGAATCAGTAATGCCTACAAGATATAAAGTTAAGACAAAACGTAGTAATTTATATTAAAGGAGAAATGAATGACAAATAAATACACATTGCTTGAAAATGCCTATTACGGCACGGGGATGTTTGAAAATGGGCAAGGATTAAGGCAACACCCGAGAGAAAGCATAGAGAACTATATAGACAGAAAAGGATTGGCGTATTATTTGAATTACACCGCACCGATAGTTAACGCGGGAGTAGACCCGATATTTAAAAACAACATAAAGCGAGAATATAAACCATTGGCAATGTTTGAGATGTTTTTAAACGACTGTGATAGAAATAAAACTACATATCAAGATTTCTGTAAATCGGCAGCACTGCATGCGAAATTGTACGGTGCTGTTTTTGTTATAGTAGATAATTCGTCAGAACATGAAGAAACTAAAGACGAAGCATTGAAAAATCGTTCACTTCCATTTCTTAAGTTTGTAGTACCTAGTCAAGTAGTTGATTGGGAGATGGATAATTACGGTAGACTTACGATGTTTAAATACAAAGAAACATTTAAAAAAGGTGCAAATCAAGAAATAACGCAGACATTTGTGTGGACAAAAAACACGTGGGAAATCGGCGAAGGAGAAAAGAAAAAACAAGGCAATCACAACTTGGGCAGAGTGCCTGTAGTTCAATGGTATGCAAGAAACACAAAAAACACAGACATAAAACCGCCTAGCGAATACTTATCTGTAGCACAAACTAATTACACCTTGTATCAACTTTGTAGTTGGCACATACAAATACTTCGCGATCAAGCGTTTTCAATTCTTACAATGCCGGATATCGGTGACGAGGATATAACGATCGGGACAAATAACGTTTTAACCTATCCTACAGATGCAACACATACGCCGAATTTCATAGCACCGCCTGCTGAACCTGCAACAATGCTTACAGACCAAATGGATAGATTAATAAAAGAAATGTATAGAATGTCAGGACTTGAAACAGTAATGGGAGTAAGAGACGATTACACAAAAACAGGTGTTGCTAAACAATGGGACTTTGAAAAAACAAATAAACGATTGGCGGACTTCTCTGCACGTTGTGAAAGTGCAGATAAAGAAATAATTGAACTTTATGAAGCATGGGCTGGCGAAACGGTAAATTATCAATGTGAATATCCAAGAAACTTTAAGATAAATGACGTGACAGAATCGCTTGCAAATGCACAAATGGCACTTGAACTCGGATTTGATAGCGAAGAATATAAACAAGAAGTGTTAAAGAAAGTACTTGAAAGCTATTTACCTAATATTTCAAGCGAAGTATATGACAAAATAGTAAATGAAGTTTCCGAACATTTTAATGATAAAAAAGAAGAGAATATTTACAAGGATACCGATGTAAATGAAGACAACGAAGATGAACAAAACGGTTGATGCCTTTGAAATCGAAATAAAAAGACTTCTAGAAAAAGGCTTAAGCGTTAAAGATGCGGTTAATGAAGCATATAAAAAATATCCGGTAATGAGTGAAATAAAAAAAGAAATAGAACCTCAAATAATAAGTGAAATGAAACGAGGAAGCGGCGGAAATATTTCGTTAAAAACAATAAAACTTGCATCTCAACTTGTTTGGAGTGAAGATGAGCTTACATTGTCCGAGCGTACGATAAAAGGTAAAAAAGAAGTAATAAAACAAGTATCAAAAACAATAAAAAATGCAATAAAAAAGGGAGAGTCAGTGCAAAAAACGGCATTGGCTCTTTTTGATGGATACGGTTACGGGAATATACTTCCCACTCAAGAAATACCCGAGTTTCTTAAGGACCTTGTCAATACGGCAAAGAAAACGGACTTAACACATAAAGAAATAAACGCATTAACAAGACAAGTGGAAAGACAACTAAAAAAAGTAAACGTTACAGGTATGAAAATAGCTTACAACAAAGTAAAAGAAGCAGTAAAAACAGGACGTGATAGAGTTGTTGAAAAAGCGATATACGTCGCAACACAAGAAAGGACAAGATATTTTGCAAGACGAATAGCAAGAACCGAACTTGCAAGAGCATATGCGGACGGAGTAATGGGACAATGGGCAAACGATGAAGATTGTATAGCGTTTAAATGGCAAACATCAAGTAATCACGGATATAAAGATATATGCGATCTATACGCAAATGCGGATTTATACGGAATGGGAAAAGGGATATACCCGAAAGATAAAGTGCCGATACTTCCTGTACATCCTAATTGTATGTGTCATATAAGACCTTTAATGCAAGGCTCAAAATACATACAAGGAGAAGAAAAAGAACAAATACAAAAGGGCGGAATGGAATACATTAACGGTTTAAACAAACACGAACAAGAAAGATTATTGGGAGTATACGGAAGACTTGAGGTACTGAAAAAAGGAAATTGGACGGGGAAAGCACGAAATTACAGTAAAGAATACATGAAAAGCAGAATTAGTGAAGTGAATAACGGTGCTATATATGGTGCACTTAATGATAAAAATGATCCAACGCAAGAACGAAGGGAGGCACATGCGGAACGTTACTATGAGTTTATAATAAATATTGGAGAAAAAAGTTTTGTAGATAAAATATCTAAAAACTCAGGATTTTCAAAAAGATTTCTTTCCGAAGTGTTTAATCATGTTTTTATTGATAAACATCATCTTTGTGATGGATATAGAAAGTTTGACGCAAGTTATTATATGTCAGAATCTTTTCAACGATTATTAGCTGGAAATTACAATGATAATGATATCGTCTTATTAAGACATGAACACCTTGAACGAGCATTAGAAAAAAGGTATAATTTAACATATAAAGAAGCACATAAATTGGCTGAAAGTAAGTATTTTTATAAGCGAAAGGGGTGATGAAATGGTTACTCTGTTTTTGATTGAATTAAATGATAAAAAAGCTGTATACCGATATCATCCTGAAGATGAAGAAGATTTTGGATTAATTGAAATTAACATACAAAATAAAACATGTCGAATAATAAAAAAAGCACAAAAAATTACGAATAGTGAATATTGGGGACATGCATTGAAAAGAACACGGAAAATGGTAAGTGAACAAGAATATCCTAAAATAGCAATGGCGGCATGGTATTAAAGTGCTGTTGCGTCGAATAATGGTGCGGTAGAGGTTATATACGAATTTTGTAATAAAATAATGATATAATAAAATTGTGATACAGACATCGGGACACCTCTGGTACCAAGTGGCTCTTCTCGGTGTCGATGAGTTGCTTCATGTTTCGGGAGGCAACTCGTTTTTATTGAGAGAACTAAATAAAATTTGTTAATTAGATAAACGTATTTTGCGTTTATCTTTTTTATTTGTCTTTTAGAAAGATAGAAGCTTTCGACCGCAGACGTTAAAGAACGGTATTTTTTATTGAGTCGGGAACTCAAATTTTTACGTACACAGGAGGTACATTATGACATTGGCAGAGTTGTATGAGGCATTAGGTGCTTTGGATAAAGGTTCAGAGTATATTTCATGTATAAAGTCTGAAATATCAAGGCTTAATACTGAGGCGGCGAAATATCGCACTTCAAAGAAAGAATCTGAATCTAAAATTGAAGAACTTAATGCAAAAGTAACGGAGCTTACTCAAAAAGGTACAGGAGACCAAAGTGAATTATCGAAACTTAAAGCACAAGTTGACGAAATATCAAAAAAATACGCAGCTGCGGAGAAAGCGAGAATTGATGAGCAACAGAAACGTATTAAGGCGGATATTTTACAGCAGACAGTTTCAGAACTCACAAAGGGTAATGCTACGGATCCGTCAGAATTGGCAAAGATACTTGTGCAAGGTATTGAAGTAGGAGAAGACGGAGCTTACAACATGACAAATGAAAAAGGCGAGAAAATCTCAATATCGGACGGAACCAAAGCGTGGCTCTCAAAGCATGCATGGGCGGTTAAAAACACTCAATCAAGAGGAAGCGGCGGTTTCAACGGAGAAGGAGAAGTTTCAAAACCTCAAAATTTAGCACAAGCAGTAGCACAAGCGATAAACAAGTAATTAAAAAGGAGAACTAAATATGGCAGTAACACTTGAACAGGCAAAATTAAACGTGCAGGATGCACTTCAATCAACGGTAATTGATGAATTTATTAAATCAAACTTTATGTGGGAACATATTATATTTGATGATGCGGTATCTCCGACAGGCGGTGGTGCAACACTTACCTATTCATACAATCGAGTAAAGACACAACCGACCGCAGACTTCCGTGCAATTAATACAGAATACACAGCACAAGAAGTCGAAAAGGAACGTAAATCCGTTGACCTTGCAGTATTCGGCGGAACATTCAACGTTGACCGTGTAATTGCGGATATGGGCGGTATTCAAAACGAAGTTACATTCCAACTTCAGCAGAAGATTAAAGCGGCATCCGCGTTGTGGAACGATACGGTAATTAACGGAGATAAAGGGGTAAATAACAAGGCATTTGACGGACTTGAAAAAGCACTTGTAGGATCCTCAACTGAGTTGAAACCGGATAAAGCTATCGACTTATCAAACTCTGAAGCTATCGATAAAAACTATCTTGAATTTTTCGATGCACTTGATGAAACTTTATCCAATATGGACGCCGCACCGTCGGCATTGCTTATGAACGGCAATTTATATGTAAAATTACTTGCAGCTTTGAGACGTGCAGCCGCATATACTCAGACAAAAGATTCAGTCGGACGTCAGGTATTTACATATAACGGTATTCCTATTGTAAATCTCGGAGCAAAAGCGGGTAAAAACGACCCGGTAGTTCCGATTAAGGCGGAAGACAATACTACATCACTTTATGCGGTGCGTTTCGGATTGGACGGTTTCCATGCGGTTTCACTTGCAGGACAGGCACCGGTTAAAACATGGTTACCCGATTTCACAACTTCCGGAGCAGTAAAGACAGGAGAAGTTGAAATGGTGTCGGCGGTAGCACTCAAAGCGACAAAAGCCGCTGCCGTTTTAAGAAATATAAAACTTAAGTAATAAGGAGGGTATTATGGCGAAAATATACGCACCGATGAAAGACTATACAGGCGAAACGGTGACGGTATTGTTCAGTAAAGGGGTCGGTGAAACATCCGATCCCTATTTAATAAACTGGTTTAAAAGTCACGGCTATGCAGTTGTTGAGAATGAAGTTGTTGAAGATGAAGACACAAACAACGAAGAAGTAAAAATTACACGTAAACGCGTAAAAAAAGCGGATGATAAAGAATGAGTAATATATCCAACTTAGTAGAGAAAAACACGAGATTTGCTATAAAAGAAAGCATTTCTGAAATACAAGACGAGGCAAGGACTAAGCATCGTTTTAAATCACGCACCGGCAGTTTGGAAAGAGCAATACAAACACGGTTCTATAACATGACCGGAGAAGTATTTTTAAATACGGCGATAGCTGATTATGCACCTTTTGTACATCAAGGGACACCACCGCATAAGATATTTCCTAAGAACAAAAAATCTTTGAGATTTACAAAAGGAGGCAAATGGATATTTGCAAAATATGTAAATCATCCGGGAACGGGAAAAGATGCATTTCTTTTTGATGCATTAAAGAGTAAAAAATCTTTGATCAATGAGATTTTTAAATCATATACAGGAAAGATGCTTAAGGAGGTGACCGCACTTGGTGAAAACGGCGGACTTAGTAAAACGTTTACATGGAAGTGATGAACTTTTAGGACCTTGTGTAACTGAAGAAATATCTGGTAAAGCTTTGAATTGGCTTGCGTTCTTTGCTACAAAGTTGGGAGTTTTACCGCAATCAGTAAAAGAAAGTTTCATAGTTAATAAACTTATTGAAGCTTATGCATTTCGGGAAGTTTGTGTAATGAAATCTTACGGGCTTAATGCTCCCTTCGGAATTAGAAGCGGAAACGACAATCCTGATTATTACGGACGTAAATTGGAATATTACGAAAAGCGTATAAAAATGCTTGAAAAAAGTATAACCGCACAAGACTTGGTACGTGGTGATGAAGATATTGTTGAAGATAAACCTTTCAAAAACTATCGTGCCGTGAGCTTACGTAGGGGGTAACAGGATATGTGGTATGAACTGTTAAAACATTTAAAAAACAACATATCTGAAAATTTCAACGGAAATGTTTATATCGGTGCGGATATTGTTACCCAAGTTAATTATGACGAGGGTGATGTTATAGTTCTTTCACGCGGATTTGAAGAACGCGGAGAAAGAGCGGAAGAAAGAGAGTTGGTAAGTACCGTATATCTTGAGACATGGATTAGAGATGATTCACAAGAATTTCAAGGCGGATATGAAAAACTTGCCGAGCTTGAATCGAAAGTAGAACGCATATTGTCGGACTTCAGAAAAGATATAGGAAGTCTTGATAGATCTAGATGCGTTTTCGATTCGTCTTGGCAAATATTGGACATATCAGTAAAAGAAAAAAGGGCAAGCGACGAAAGCTTACGCCCTTTATACGGTACTTTGTATGTTTTAGATATTAGATTATATAACTTAGATGAAACAGGAGGAATTTGGTAATGACAATAAGTAAAAAGGCAATGGCACCATTGAAAGGCACATCACTTGCAACGGTAGGTAAGAATTATTTTATTTACGTAAATGTAGGAACTGATGAAGATAAAAATGCACAATGGGTAAAAATCGGCGGACAGCGTGGCGGATCTTTATCACGCAAAGCCGACACAATAGACGCATCCTATAAAGATAGCGGTGGTTGGAAAACAACACTGCAAGGACTCAAAGAATGGAGTATTGAACTTGACACTTTAGTTATGGTAAACGATGAAGGACTTGAAGTATTGAATCAAGCTTTCTTGGACAGTCAGCTTGTACATCTGAAATTTGAATATCCTGATAAGACATATGTCACAGGATGGGCATCTATTACTGAAATGTCAATTGATGCACCGCATGATGACGTTGCAACATATAAAGGCACATTGTCGGGTGTCGGACCTTTGTCAGAAGTAAAACAGCCGAGCGGGATTTAATGAAAGGACGGTTTTAATATGAAAAGAGTACAATGCGATTTATTCGGCGAAAATGAAAGTATTTCATTTAATATATTAAGACTTATGGAACTTGAAAGTCTTTTGAAAAAGCCTATAGTTACAGCGATAGCCAACGGTTTCGGACTTGTAGAGCTTACATCGGCATTTTCTGTAGGCATGCAACATTGCAAACGTAGAACTCCGCAATGGTATGCAATAGAAATGCAGAAATTACTTGAAGAAGGAACATATACTTATGATGAATTTGTTGCTCCGGTACTTAAAGCAATTATTGCAAGCGGACTTTTAGGGAAAGAAGCTTATTACGAAGCATTCCCGGAAGAAAGAATTGAAACGATAAAAGAGAGCAAGAAAGCAAAAAACTCGAAAGGGGCTTAAACGCCCCTACGTCTTTTTTTGAGTGGGTCAATGCAGCGGAGAAAATTGCATATAGTGTACTTGAGTTAAAACCGTGGGAGTTTGAAAGATTGACCGTCTTGGAATTTGAAAAGCTTTTGAACGGATATAAAATCCGAACGAAAGAATCAGATGCCAAGACGGCTTTTTTTACAACAATGATGACAAATGTGCACATAGCTAAATCAAGCCAAAGAATAAAAGTAAAAGACATTATGCGTTCATTGCATCCACCTACAAGAGAGGAAAGACAACGTGATGATGAAATGTTTATGAAAGAGTGGATAGAGCAAGGCGGTGAGATAGATTAATGGCAGATAACACAATACGAGTACGAATAACCGGAGATTCTCAAAATCTTAGTAATGCTTTAGATTCTGTTGGAGTAAAAGCGGAAGAAATATTCGGCAAAAAGTTAGGCGGTATCGTTACAAAAGGACTTTCAAAGATACCGCTTGCAACTACAGTAGCAGCTGCAGGGCTTGCTGCAGTGGGTTCAATGGCAGGTTCGGCAATAGGAAGAATAACGGAAATGTCGGATAGATACGCATTGATAAGCTCACGTATAGGGATAATGAATGACGGCATGCACACAAATAAACAATTGCTTGATATGGTGTACAATTCCGCAAATCGAGCAAGAGGCTCATATCACGATATGGCGGACACCGTTACTAAACTAGGTATTCTTGCAAAAGAAGCATTTTCAAGTAATGAAGAAATGATATTTTTTGCAGAACAACTTAATAAGCAATTTAAAATAGGCGGTGCAAGCATACAAGAACAGACTGCGGGCATGTATCAATTAACGCAAGCAATGGCATCAGGAAGACTTCAAGGTGATGAATTTCGCTCAATTATGGAAAACGCTCCTATTCTTGCACAAGCAATAGCTAAAGAATTGGATGTGCCGATGGGTAAACTCCGAGACCTTTCGTCACAAGGGGTAATTACTGCGGAAGTTATTAAAAATGCTTTGAAAAACACTGCAGAAGAAACAAATGAACAGTTTGAGAAAATACCGATGACATTTCAAGACTCAATGCAAATACTTTCAAACACTGCAAGTAAGGCGTTTGAGCCGGTGTTTGAATTACTTGAGAGCATAACACAGTCTGATGCGTTCGGTGCAGTTTTCCAAAGTGTACAAGCAACTATACAAGGATTTGCAGCGGCATCCTATGTCGCAATACAAGGGGTTGCATTACTTTTCAAAACGGCAAGTGCTGCAATTACAACAAGTGTAAATCTTATAAAATCGGCATTCTCGGCGTTGCCTGCAGTGATGACAGTTGCAACTTCGGCGCTTGTGGGATATACGGCATATACTGTGGTTGCTTCTTTAAACATAACGACATTAACGGTAAAAACTGCATTGCTTGCAGCAAAAGAAAAGGTATTGTCAGGTTTACAAATTGCAAGAAAAGCTATAATGTCTGCATTATGTGCGGCTTCTATTGCATATAATTCTATAATGACATTGACAATCACAAGAGAAACGATATTGAACGGATTGACTAAGGTATTTACCGCACTTACAAGCATTGCAACAATAAAAACATATGCTCAAGCTGCCGCACAAGCTGTTTTGAATGCGATTATGTATGCAAATCCGATCGGAATTATAATCGGACTTCTTGCAGCTTTAGCGGCTGCGTTTGCAGCTTCAAGTATTGCATCAAACGGACTTAAAGCGACACTTTCAAGTGTTTGGTCGTCAATAGTGCATACAACTACATGGGCGATTAATGGAATTATTTCTTTAATAAATAAACTTATCGGTGCAATTAATAAAGTCGGGGCAAAACTCGGTGAAGTCTTTAAATTTGATTATTCGGGCTTATCTGAAATCGAAGAAATAAGTGCAGATACTGCGCAAGAGTTTGTTAATGCAACTGAAGCTGTTGCTGGTTCAATGGCTGATGCTATAACCGGTGGCGGCGAAGTGGCAGTTCCGGATATGGGCGGAGACATCGGCGGTGCTTCGGGTGGCGGCGGTTCTCCCCGCGGTGGTGGCGGCGGTGCCGGTAGTGCCGACACAGCAATTAACGAAGCGAAAAGACTTCATGAATCTTTAAAGGATGAATGGAGTGAAATGTTCAAAACAAAATCACAACTTGCCGAACGCTGGAGAGATAAAGAACTCGAAGAGTTGGAAAAATCTAAGGCTAATAATCTTAATTATGAAGACGACCGTCAGATGATAATGGAAATGTATGCTAAAAAGCGTGAACAGGCATTGTCTGAGGAAATGGCAAAAACTCGTGAACTTGAAAATAAAGTTCGTAATTTGGCAAATGAATATAAAAAGGCAATGACACCGACTGATTCGGAAGGTAATGTAAAACCTTTAGATGACCTTATAACTAAACATGAATCAACGGTTAATGAAATAAGGGATAAATGGGCGGCACTTTCAGAAGATTATGCACAAATGTCACAGCACGACCAAGAAATATTTATAAATGCTCTAAAGAGTAGAGGAGTGATCTATGAACTTGATGCAAATAACCGTATAAGCTTTGAGAAAACGGCAAACGATGAAATCATGGCAGAACGTGAAAAGTTTAATCAGGCACTTGAACTCAATACTTTAACCCAAGCAGATAAAGAATTTGAAATAAAAGAAGCTATGAGAACTCAAAACTTTGAAGCTTTGCAATTGGCATTGGATGAAGATTATGTAATGCACAAAGATAATTATGAACTGAAAAAAGCACTTATGGAAGATTATGCACAAGCGGTTCAAGATTCATATTTCAATATGCAAGAAATGATATACAATGTTCAACAACAAGGTTTCGGACAATTTTCGAAGAGTATTTCAGAGTTTTTACAAGGCACAATATCGTTGCAAAAAGCATTTCAGAATTTAGGAAAAACAATTCTTAAAACGCTTACAGATTATGTTGCTAACTGGATAGCTTCGAGATTGAAACTTGCCATTTTCGGAAAACAAGCCGAAGCGAAAGATGCTGCAAGTTCAAATGCATCGGCAGCTTCGCAACTACCTTTAGTTAGAGAATTGGCACTTCAAAAGTCTTTGGCATCATGGGGCGCATCGGCAACTGCAGGTCTTGCAGCATATCAAAATGCAAGTATGGTGGGTAAATTGGCACTGCCTGCATTTGCAAACGGCGGTATGGTAGACAGTCCGACACTTGCATTAATCGGAGAAGGAAAGTACAAAGAAGCTGTTGTTCCGTTTAATGAAAAGACATTCCAAGCTATAGGCGAAGGAGTAGCAAATAACGGTGGTGGAGGTAGCGTTACACTTAACGTGACAACAATGGATTCTGAATCTTTCGCTGAGTTTATGGAAAGAAAAGGGCTTGATGTAATTAAGCAAAAATTGTTTGAAACAAATCAAGGGTTTGCTAGTGAAAGCGGGGTGTGGTAATGAGAAAGTTTCCTGATATAAAAACGTTTGCATGGAAGTCTACAAAAACGCAAAAATGGGATACTAAAGTTCAGCGTTCCGGAAGCGGACGAGTACGAACTATGACAACGTGGAAATATCCTCAATGGGAAATAACCGCACAGTTTGCTTATTTAACAACAGAACAATATAAAACAATAATGGGGTTCGTTGCTTCTATAAAAGGGGGCAATGAACCTTTTTTGTGGTACGACCCTGAAGATAATACGGAAAAGGGAGTACAACTTTCAAGAGAAGATGACGGCGGATATATTCCTATAAGAAAAATAGGTGAATATATAGAGCCTGTAGAATACGTTGAAGATTTAAAAGTGTATGTAAACGGCAAAGAAACAAAAGCAGAATTTCATAATGGAAAGATTTATATAGAATACGACAAAGACAAAGATGTTACTGTTACTGCGGACTATAAATACTATTGGAAAGTTATGTTTTCAGACAATAAGTATTCTATGGAGTACGTTTTTACAAACTTTTATAAAACTAAATCGTTTAAGGTGGTGACAGTGCGATGAAAAATGTAAGTGACAAAATAGAGTGAACGCTTTTTAATATGTTAAAATGGAGGTGAAACATGGGCGGACGAGGAGCGACAAGCAATCTTGCCAAACTTGCAAAATACGGAACAGCATATAAACAAGTAAAAACAAACAAATTTGGACGAAAGCTACACACGAAAGATAAACGGATATTATTTATAGAGCCAAGAAATGAAGGCCAACAAAGTAAAACTCCGTTCGAATCGATGATGCCACATAGAGTTTATGTATTGGTAAATGCGAAAAATAGAAATATAAAATCAATAACATTTACAGACAGGATGGGATTTGCATATAAATTTATAGATGTAAAACAAATACATCGAAAAACTTTAGGCAAAGGAGATTTGGGACATGTCCATATAGGCTATAACAGAAGTAAAGCTAGAAGACTTAGAAGGTCGGAAAGAAAACTTTTGAGGAGAATTTTAATTGCAAATGGTGAAAGTTTAATTGTTAAATAAAGAGGTAAAAAATGAACAGAATACAAAAAAATTTCCCACAATGGGAAGATTTAATAAAAGATATAATAGAAGAAGACGGGTTTTCACCTATAATACTTCAAAATACAGCCTTTAATGAAGAGTGGATATTAAATAACCAATTTTATTATGGCAAAAATGGAAAAAGAACGGATAATTGGGTTTTTACTTTTTATAGAGATGTTTCTCCAACGGAAAGATTTGTTGAAGAACTTAATGGATATTCTACGCTTGAAGACGCATTGGAAGCAAAGATATTTGATGGTGAATCAATTCATGATTTGTATAATAGAGGATATGATTGGTTGAGAGATTACACAAAAGAAGAAATAGAAAAAGAGAAGAAAAGACGAGGAAAATACTATAAAAAATACTATCTTGATTTATATGAAAAGAGAAAAAAACGTAGACTTGAAATGGAAAAGCGTGGGGATATCTGGTGGTTAAAAAAGACAAGGAAAGAAGACTTAAAAAAAGAAAAAGAATTATTAAATCCTAAAAAATGGGAACTTGGGTGGGTAGATGAAAATGGAAATAATAAAGAAAAAAGATAGACGTACATATCTAAATCTGCAATACAAAAGATTTAGAGGAGTAGGAAAGTACGATATACCCATAATCAAAAAAGAAAACATTGAACTGCCCGAAACATGGATAGGATTCAACGAAGTAAACACATACAAAGGAAAATGCACTCAAACGGAAGTGCATTTTTTCTTGGATGATTACCAATTCGAAAGAATATGGCAAAGACCGACAGTATACGCAAGAAAACTTTCAAAATTCAAAGTAATAGCAAGCCCCGATTTCAGTCTATACACCGATTACCCGACAGCAATGCAAATATGGAACACCTATCGTAAACAATGGATAGGAGCATACCTTCAACACTATGGAATACACATAATACCTACCATTTCATGGAGCGACAAGCAAAGCTTTGAATACTGCTTCGACGGAATACAAAAAAGAAGTGCAGTTATTATCTCCGACATAGGAACAACAAATAATAAAGAAGCGGAAAAAATATTTCTACAAGGAATAAAAGAACTTGAAAAGAAAATACAACCGACAAAAATACTAATCTATGGAAATAAAATGAACATAAAAACTCATATACCGACACAATACATAAAAAGCAGAAAAGAAAGGAGAAACTATGAATGAAAAAGAACTATTTAAAAGGTTTTTTGTATGCGTTATTTTGTTTGTTTTGTGTGCTACTGCCGTGTACTTCATCATTGGCACAAGAACAAACATACACCATCACGGAAACGGAACTGACACAATTAGAAACGAACTTAAAACTATTAGAGACGCACAACAAGAAGAAAAACGAACTATTGAGAGAACAGAACGAGCAATTACAAATAGCATTGATTCAGTTAGAAACAGCGAACGAACAAATAAAGATATTACAAGCATCGAACGAAAAGACGGAGAAATCATTAGTGAAAGTCAATCAACACTTAAACGAGTACGAGAAAGAAATTCAAGCAAAGATTAAATCAGAAAAGCGACAAAAGCATATATGGCAACTCGCAACAGCAGTATTTGCAATAGCTTTAATAGCAAAATAATAAAAAAGGGGGCAAAACGAAAAAAGGGGGGCAAAAAAGGGGCAAACTTAGATAACTTTACCCACCTTGATGTTACAAATAATATAATAAAAAAGCTCGCAACAATGCGAGCTTATAACGTTTATCTACTTGTTTGAACTTTATGTTACTTTGTAAAAAGTGAATGGCGGAGCGGGTGGGATTCGAACCCACGGTACCCTAAGGTACAACTGATTTCGAGTCAGCCCCGTTATGACCACTTCGATACCGCTCCATATTTAACGTCTTTTGTTTTTAAAAAAATCACATACCAATTGTTTACAAGTGTTTTCTTCAATTCCTGATATGACAGATAAAGTATGATTCATATATGAATCTTTACCTATTTTATATTTTGAGATAATTCCGCCATATAAATTATTAAAAGCACCGAAAACTAATCGATCAATGCGTGAGTGCATAATAGCACCGGCACACATAGGACATGGCTCTATGGTAACATAAAGAGTGCAACCCGTCAAACGAGAGGTGTTTAGTAATTTAGAAGCTTTTTTTATGGCAAGTATCTCTGCATGATCAAAAATATTTTTGTTTTTTTCGCATTCATTATAACTGTTTGCAATAATAATATCTTTATAAGTTATTATTGCGCCTATAGGCATTTCATTATTCATATAGGCCTTTTTAGCTTCTTGGATAGCAAGTGTCATATAATCTTTATCATTCATAATTAGCCTCTATTTATATTTAGATTTTTATAATCAAATAAATGATAGCATAATGTTTTAGTTGCAACAATAAGTGAAAAAATAATATCCTTAAAAGAACTTGTACTGGATTATTTTAAAATAACGATGTACAATAAAAGAAAATAGAATAAATATTATGGAGAGGTATATTTATGGAAAAAGAAAATCGCAAAAATTTAAAAGGTGAAAAATTTGAAAAATTCTTAAAAGAAAAAGAGATTAAATTTTTCTCTGTTGAAGAAGGAACGGACGCTAATAATACAAAAATATTTCGTTCTTTCATAGAAACTGAAGGACAAAGATTGCCGACAGTTATTATTACAGATAATACATTGTACAGTATTATAAGAGTTCAACTTATTCCATCTGTTGTAAAAGATGATAATAAATCTGAAATATTGGAATATTTGAATAAATTGAATAGAAGCTATAAGGTTTTTAAATATGTAGTATCTGAAGATGGTTCAGTATTTTTAGATGCATGCATACCATGTACTGAAGATGGATTTGATGCAGAAGTTATTTGGGTGATTTTAGAAGTAATAGTTGATCACTTACAAGAAGAATTTAAAAAAATAATGAAAGAAATTTGGGACTAAACGAAAAAGCAACTCTGAAAAGAGTTGCTTTTTAAATGATAACAAAATATAGAAAGTGAGAATTAAACGTGCTAAAATAAAATAAGAAAATAATTATAAGGAAAGTTAAAATCATGTCTAAGTATAAATGGAATTTAGAAGAAAAAAATAAAGAAGTGGCAGTAATACCTGATTTTTTTAAAAAAGAAAATATTTCCGATGCATTGGCAAGAATAATGATAAGAAGAGGTATAAACAGTGAAGATATACTGATTCCCTTTCTTCATGGAAGTTTAAATGAACTTGAAAATCCATTTGTAATGAAAGGAATGAAAAGTGCAGTTGATCGAATTTTAATTGCAATAAATAAAAATGAAAATATTGTAATTTTTGGAGATTATGATGTTGATGGTATTACTTCAACATCTATTTTATATCGTTTCTTTAAAAATTTAGGTGTAAACGTAGGTTATTACATACCTGATAGAGAAACTGAAGGGTATGGACCTAATGTTAATGCGATAAATAATTTAGCAAAAAAATATGATTTACTTATAACGGTAGATTGTGGTATAGCCGCTGCCAAAATTTTTAAAGAAGCATCAAAAGATATAGATGTAATTGTCACAGATCATCATATGCCTCCTGATGAGCTTCCGGATGTTATTTCAGTAATAGATCCGCATCAAAAAGATTGTGAATATCATTTTAGTGAAATGGCAGGTTGTGGAGTTGCTTATTCTTTATGTAGAGCTATTTATTTAAAAAAGTTCAATAAAGATTATTTTAACGATATAGAATTAGTTGCATTAGGTACAATTGCCGATGTAGTTTCTTTAACAGACGAAAACAGAATATTTGTAAAAGAAGGATTAAAACGTTTAATAAATACTGAAAATAAAGGCCTTAAAGCATTATTATATGAAACAGGAATTTTAAAAGAAAATGAAGAAAATCAGAAAAAAATGATACGTTCAGAAAATATATCATTTATTATTGCACCGAGATTAAACGCGGCGGGAAGAATAAATCATGCAAAAATCGGGGTTGAACTTCTTACGTCAACAAATGATTGTAAAGCAAAAGAGTTGGCGAAAAAACTTTGTGAAATAAACTCTGAACGTCAAAAAATAGAACGTGAAATTTACGGATATGCTCAAGATATTGTGAAAAAGAAAGATTTGTCCAAAGAAAAAACTATTGTTATTGCAGGTGAAAATTGGCATCCGGGAGTAATAGGAATTGTAGCATCAAGACTTTTGGATACTTACAATAAACCTTCTTTTGTAATATCAATTAAGGACGGTGTAGGTAAAGGTTCTTGTAGAAGTATTCCGGGATTTAATATTTATGAAGCTTTAAAAGCACATTCTGATATATTATTACAATTTGGCGGACATAAAATGGCTGCAGGATTCAGTATAAAAGAAGAAAATATTAAACTGTTTGAAGAAAGAATGATTAAGTATACAAATGAAAAAATAACGGATGAAGATTGTATTCCTATACTTGAAATTGAAGAGAATATATCTTTAAATGAAATTACATTAGATTTTATTCGTTCATTAGATATATTGGAGCCTTTTGGGTGTGATAATCCTAAACCTTTATTTTTGAGTAAAGAAATTCTTGTAAATAAGACACGTAGAATAGGAAATGAAAATAAGCATTTTAAATTCAGTACTTTTAATAATAAAGAAGAAATAGAAGGTGTTTTTTGGAATTACGAAGATAATTCATTTTGCAATCAAGGACAATTGATTGATGTAGTTTATGAACCTGAAATTCATAATTGGTATGGTGAACATGTACAATTAAATTGTAAAGATATTGAAATTTCGTATGAATCTACATTAAATAGAGATATTTTGGTTAAAATATATAATAGTTTAAGAAAATGTAATATAAGAGATTTAAACGAAAATAAATTAGTTGAATTCATTTTTGAAGATGTTAATTATTCTATCAATAAAGTTGTAATAAAATTGGGTTTGAAAGTATTCGTTGAATTAGGAATTTTATCGATTTTTTATAAAAAATATGAGCTTTTTTATAAATTGAATTTCTTTAATAAAAAATTTAATCTTGAAGATTCTGAAACATATAAAAAATATAATAATTGCTAAGGTGATTTAATGAATAAAAATTTATTTCTGAATGAAGACAAAAATTTAATAGCTAATGATTTAGTAGATACAACTATATATACGGATGCATCTGCATCAAAACTTGCAGATTTTTTGATGCGACATAATCAAAAATGTGAAAATAATAAAAATCTTTCTGAAACTTATTATGAAAAAGCAATTGAAGATGCATATAAAAAATTAATTAATAGAGTTAAAAAGTATATTTCAAATCAAGATGATATAAATTTTATAAAAAAAGCATTTGAATTGGCAAATAAAGCACATTCCGGGCAAAAACGCGCAACAGGAGAGCCGTATATATTTCATCCTTTATCAGTTGCATATATTCTTTCTGAGTTAGAATTAGATAGAAATGCAATTGTGGCGGCATTATTACATGATGTAGCTGAAGATACGGATACAACTTTAGAAGATATAGAGAATCAATTTGGTAAAGAAATAGCATTTCTGGTTGATGGAGTTACAAAACTTTCGCAATTCAAGTATAAAAATAAAGAAGATCAGCAGCTTGAAAATTTCCAAAAAATGTTTTTGGCTATGGCAGAAGACGTTCGTGTAGTTATTATTAAACTTGCCGACAGATTACATAATATGAGAACACTTTGGGTTTTTCGTAAAGAAAAAAGACAACGTGTTGCTAAAGAAACAATAGAAATTTATGCACCTCTTGCACATAGATTAGGAATATATAATATAAAATGGGAACTTGAGGATTTATGTTTTCATTACTTATATTCTGAAGACTATTATGATTTAGTTAGCCAAATGCGAGAAAAAAGACAAGTTCGTGAAGCTATTGTAGAAGATACAATGCATGTTTTAAAGGAAAAAATTGATGAAACAAATATAAAAGCAGTTATTACAGGAAGACCTAAACATTTTTATAGTATATATAAAAAAATGAAGCGTGATAATCGAGAATTATCACAAATTTATGACCTCTATGCAGTTCGTGTAATTGTAGATACTATACCGCAATGCTATGCAGTATTAGGTATAGTACATTCTCTGTGGAAACCTTTACCGAAACGATTTAAAGATTATATTGCGGTACCCAAACCTAATATGTACCAATCTTTGCATACAACTATCATAGGTACTAAAGGACAACCTGTAGAAATTCAAATACGTACATGGGAAATGCATCACGTTTCTGAATACGGTATTGCTGCACATTGGAGATATAAAGAAGGAAATTCAAATAATTCACAAAAATTTGACTCTAAAATAGGTTGGTTGCGCAGAATTTTGGAATGGCAAGACACCGAAAATCCCAAAGAACTTATGAATGCTGTTAAATTAGACGTATTTTCTGATGAAGTATTTGTATTTACACCTAAAGGAGATGTAATAAATCTACCTAAAGGATCTACCTCTATTGATTTTGCATATCGTATACATACTGATGTAGGCAATCATTGTGTAGGAGCGAAGATCAATAATAAAATTGTTCCATTGGAAACAAAATTAAAAAACGGTGATATTGTAAGTATAGTAACTTCAAAAACAGGCAAACCGAGTTATGACTGGTTGAATATGGTTTGTGCAACAGAAAGTAAGTCAAAGATACGCAATTGGTTTAAGCGTGAAAACCGTGGAGAAAATATACGTAGAGGAATTGAGTTACTTACAGCAGAAGCAACTAAGTTAGGCTATGATTGGAAAAAAATTTATACACATGATTGTATAAATTCAGCGGCTAAAATATATTCCAATTCATCTGTAGATGATATGATGGCATCTATCGGTTACGGAGGATTATCTTCACGAAGTGTTATTTTAAAAATAATAGATTTTTATGAAAAAGATTTGAATCCAGATAAAATATTAAAGCAAAAAACACTAAAAACACTTGAAGGCTTAAAGGAAAATAATAAAAATAAAACACATAGCAACGGTATTTTAGTAAAAGGTGAAAAAGATTTACTCGTAAGATTGGCAAAATGTTGTAATCCGGTACCTGGTGATCCAATTATAGGGTATGTAACAAGAGGCCGTGGAGTATCGGTACATTGTGCCGATTGTTCAAATGCACTCAATCTGTTTGAACAAGGTCGTAGAATTTATGTAGAATGGTCTAATCAAATAGTAAGTAAATTCTTAGTTAATATAGAAGTAATAAGTTATGACAGAAGTGGACTAATGTCAGAGGTATTATCTGTATTTACCGAATTGAAAATGTCAGTTTCTACTGCCAATGTAAATGTAAATGAAAACGGTGTTGCAAAAATGGATTTGGGAATACAAGTAAAAGATTTGCAACAATTAGAATATATTATGACAAAAATACGTAGAATAAAAGGTGTACGTTTTGTAAGACGTATTCATTCAAAATAAAGGAGTAAATATGCGTGCGGTAATTCAAAGATGTAATTGGGCTCGTGTAGTAAATGATGGGGTTGAAACTTCAAAAATAAGTAAGGGTATGTTGGTATTATTAGGTGTAAAAAAGGGCGACACGGAAAAGGATTGTGAATATATTTGCAATAAAATTATTAATATGCGAATTTTTGAAGATGAAAACGGAAAAATGAATAAATCATTACTTGAAAGTGGTGGAGAATTATTATTAGTTTCACAATTCACATTATATGGAGATGTAAGACATGGTAGGAGACCGGGATTTATAGAAGCTGAATTACCTGACCGTGCTAATGAATTATATGAAAAGACTGTGGAAATGTGTTCAAAATATGTTAAAGTAGGAACCGGTAAATTTCAAACAGATATGAAAGTATCTTTAGAAAATGATGGACCTGTAACTATACTTTTAGATAGTCAAAAAATGTTTTAGGTAATATATCCTTCTTTTGATGTTGAAAATATTTTGTCTGAAATTAAAAAATCAAACATAAAAATTAAAGCTATACTTTTAACACATGCACATATAGATCATATTGCCGGAATTTTAAAAATAAAAGAAAGTTTTCCTGATGCAAAAGTTTATATGGGAGAAAAAGAACAAAAAACACTTTTAAATTCGAATTTTAATTTATCATATTTATTTCCAGGAACGTTAATTTATGATAAAGTAGATTTTTTACTAAAAGATGGAGAAAAATTAAATTTTGGAAATGTCGAATTTGAAATAATAACAACACCGGGTCATACAATAGGAAGTATTTGTTATTATATAAAATCTGAAAATATATTATTTACAGGTGATACTTTGTTTTATAAAACAATAGGACGCTCAGATTTTCCAGGTGGTAATTTTATACAACTTGTTAACAGTATAGTAAATAGATTGTTTATATTACCTGATAATACAGATGTTATGCCCGGACATGGAATTACAACTTCTATTAAATTTGAACGTGAAAATAATCCGTTTGTAAGAGGTACTTAGTATGAGAAAAGGAACCGAGTTTTGGCTTAGAGTAACAATAGTTGTTTTTTTGGGTATTTTATTATTTTTTGCTCCTGTTGTTGTATTCCCTTTCGGAATATCACTATTTTTAGCCATACTGTTAAATCCGCTTGCTAAATTTATACAAAAAAATATATTAAAGCTTAAAATTAAATGGTTTCCATATGATTTTTCGATAATTATTTCTTTTATAGTTTTTATTACGATTGTATATTCTATCGGAGTTCATATTTTTGTACCCTTTATTAATGAATTAAGAGCATTTATAAAAAGTGTTCCTGACACATTAAATGCATTACAACAGCTTATGATGTCTTTAGAAAAGAATTACTCATTAAGTCTTTTACCTCCTGAAGTTAAAACGGTTATAGCAAGAGTAATTCAAAATATAGGTGAGTATACATTAAAATTGGCACAATTCAGTATATCTGCAGTGTTTAGCGTTGCAAGCACATTACTTGAATTGATTGTCGTTCCTTTTATAACTTTTTATTTTATGAAAAAAGGTAGTGTGTTTAAAGATTTATTTATTTCTTTATTTCCTGAAAGGTATAGTAATCGTTTAAATATTTTATTTTCAGAAATATATAATGTTTTGCATGCTTATATAAGAGGACAATTATTGCTTTCTGCAATTATGACTATATTTGTTTGTATAGGAATGAGTATGTTTGACATACCATACCCTTTGGTTATAGGTTTATTGGCAGGTGTTCTTGAGATGATACCTATTGTAGGACCTATTATCGGAGCATTACCACCTATAGTTTTAGGACTTCTTCAAGGTACATCTACAGCGATTCAAGTTACTATATTTTATATTTTTGTACAGCAATTAGATGCACATTTAATTATGCCTAAATTAATGGGATCTATAATCAAAGTACATCCTATAGTAATTATTGCCGGAGTATTAATAGGAGGACAATTATACGGTGTAATAGGAATGATGGTTTCTGTGCCGTTTATAGCTGTACTTCAAATTGTATTAAGGCATATGTGGTTTTATGAACGTTACAAATAATTCTAAAGGAAGTGTAATTATGAAAAAATCTACGGCCATGAATATTTTAAAAAAGAAAATTCGTGAACACAAATTTAAATTTACAACACAAAGACAAACTATATTACAAGCATTTCTTGATAGTTCTGAAAATCATTTAAGTGCAGAAGATGTGTTTGAAATAGTACATAAATCTAATCCTGAAATAGGATTGGCAACAATATATAGATCTTTGGAATTATTTACTTTTTTGGATTTATTAAAAAAACTTGATTTTGGTGACGGTAGAAGCCGTTATGAATTAAATGATCATAATTTAGCAAATTCACATTATCATTTAATTTGCTTGAATTGTGGAAAAGTTTTTGAATTTTCCAGAGATTTTATGGATGATGTAAAACATAAGATTAAGAGCGAAACAGGATTTAATATTGTCGACTATCAACTTAAATTTTATGGATATTGTGAATATTGTGCTTTAAACGAATAATTACTGTTTGATTATGATTATTTACAACATTTTACATAATGTAGTAAAATGTTTATGTTATTTTAATCTAAATGATGCGATTTATTTAATATCACTAAAATTAAAATTATTATCGTACTTAAAATGTGTATATAATAATTTTGAATTTTGATATTTTCTTGCAAAAGAATTAACTAAAGGATATTATTATTAATAAATATATTGAGAGGTGCAAAACATGGAAACAATGACAGGCATGCGTAGATCTTGTGAATGTAGCAATGTATCTATTGCTGAATGCGGAAAAGAAGTTACATTGGCAGGTTGGGTTCAAACAAGACGTGATCATGGCGGTTTAATTTTTATAGATCTTAGAGATCGTTCCGGTATAGTTCAATTGGTATTCAGTCCACAACATGGTGAAGAAGCTTTCCATAAAGCGGAAGATGTTCGTTCCGAATATGTACTTGCTGTAAAAGGTGTTGTTCGCGAACGAAGTGAAGATACAATAAATGAAAAGATGAAAAACGGTAATATTGAAGTAGTTGTATCTGAAATGAGAGTTTTAAACAAATCAAAAACACCTCCTTTTTACGTAGAGGATGGAATTGATGTAGATGAGAATATACGTTTAAAACATCGTTATATTGATTTAAGACGTCCTGAAATGCTTAATCATTTAATTATGAGACATAAAATTGTTCATAATATAAGAGAATATATGAACAAGCATGGATATTTAGAAATTGAAACACCTATATTGACTAAGAGTACACCTGAGGGTGCTCGTGACTATTTAGTTCCCAGCAGAGTAAATCCCGGAGAATTTTTTGCATTACCGCAATCTCCACAACTTTTTAAACAATTGTTAATGGTATCAGGTGTTGAAAAATATTTCCAAATAGCAAGATGTTTTAGAGATGAAGATCTTCGTGCGGACAGACAACCTGAATTTACTCAATTGGATATAGAAGTTTCATTTGAAGATCAAGAGTACATTCTTTCATTGATGGAACGTATGATGCAGCAGTTATTTAAAGAAATATTAAATATAGATGTGCCGGTTCCATTTAAGAGAATTAAATGGGATGATGCTATGAATCTTTATGGTTCTGATAAACCTGATTTAAGATTTGACATGCATTTTTATGATGTGACAGATTTATTGCGTGAATGTGATTTCAAAGTTTTCCGTTCGATTGTAGATAACGGTGGTGTTATTAAAGCAATCAATGTTAAAGGATATTCAGATATACCTAGACGTGATTTAGATGATCTTGTTGATTATGTAGGTCGTTATGGTGCTAAGGGCATGGTTTGGATGGGATTCCAAAAAGACGGAAAATTAAAATGCCAAGTAACCAAATTCTTAGGTGAAGAAAAAGTTAGAGAAATTGGAAGATTCTGTGAAGCCGAAGAAGGTGATTTGTTATTATTAATCGCTGATAAACCCAAGATTGTTGCACATGCATTGGGAGAGTTACGATTGGAAATGGCTCGTAGAAGAAATCTCATAAATGAAAATGAATTTTGCTTCCGTTGGGTTACGGATTTCCCGATGTTCGAATATAATGAAGATGAAAAACGTTATGTAGCAGAACATCATCCGTTTACCGCACCTAGAGATGAAGATATACAATATTTAAAAACAGATCCTTCGAAAGTATATGCAAAAGCTTATGATATGGTTCTTAACGGAACTGAAATCGGTGGAGGTAGTTTGCGTATATATCAACCTGAATTACAGAAACAAGTATTTGAGGCAATAGGATTAAGTGATGAAGAAGCTGAAGAAAGATTCGGTTTCTTATTAGAAGCTTTCCAATACGGAGCACCGCCTGAATTAGGTATAGCATTCGGATTGGATCGTTTAGTTATGTTAATGCTTAAATGTAAGTCAATTAGAGATGTTATTGCGTTTCCTAAAACGCAAAGTGCAATTGATCCGTTGACTCAGGCGCCTTCAGGAGTATCTGATAAACAGTTGAGAGAACTGCACATAAAAACATCAATAAAAACAGAAAAAGATTTATTTTAATCGGTAAACGTTTTGGTGCGTATACTTGAAAAAAAAACATACCTTTGATAAACTGAAATTAAGAAAACCCCTGCTGTGCACGTGCAGCTTTATATTTTGAACCAACACCTTTATTTAGGGAGTTCAAGTTGAATTGTGGCGTTAAAGCCCCTTAAAGGGGACTAACAAAATGTTTCAGGAGAACACCCACCTGCAATTATGCAGACTCAAAATACAGCATCAACGACATGGTGGGGATTATGAATTATTAGCCGCTAAGGGAACTTAGCGGCTTGTTTTTATAGAGGCAATTATGGATTCTTTATTTGATATTAAACAAGATAATACTTATATTCCGCTTGCAGACAGAATGCGTCCCGATAAACTTGAAGATATTGTAGGTCAAAAAAATTCAATAGGAAGTCAATCTTTTTTATATAAAATGATTTGTAAAGATTTAGTACCGTCTTTATTATTATTCGGACCACCCGGATGCGGTAAAACAACTATTGCAAAAGTTATAGCAAGTACTACAAAATCAAATTTTATAAAGTTTAATGCTACTGAAAATGGAATTAAAGAAATTCGATTAATAGCAATAAAAGCTGAAGAAAATTTAAAATTTTATAATAAAAGGACAATTCTTTTTATAGATGAAATTCATAGATTTAATAAATCTCAACAAGATGTATTGCTTCCATATACAGAGGACGGCACCTTAACACTTATTGGAGCAACTACTGAGAATCCTTATTTTTCATTGAATCGAGCATTACTTTCGAGAATAAGATTAGTAAGACTTACAGAATTATCAATAGACGATATAATATCTATTTTAAAAAATGCTCTTACAAACAAAGACAAAGGTTTAGGAAAATATAATTATGAATATAATGAAAAAAGTTTAAAAGAAATAGCAGTTTTTGCTAATGGCGATACAAGAATTGCATTAAACTTATTAGAACAAGTCACATCATTAGTCGCTCCGAACGGAACAATAACAGAAAATTTAGTAAAAGAAGTTGCCGGAGAACAAATATTCTTATATGATAAGAAAGGTGACAATCATTATGATGTAGCTTCAGCATTTATAAAAAGTATGAGAGGCAGTGATGTAAATGCTGCACTTCATTATTTATCAAGAATGATAGAAAGTGGAGAAAAACCGGAATTTATATCAAGAAGAATAATTATATCTGCGGCAGAAGATGTAGGACTTGCCAATCCAAACGCTTTGTTATTGGCAACATCTGCAGCTGAAGCGGCAGATAGAGTAGGATTTCCTGAAGCAAGAATAATTTTATCAGAAGCTGTTATATATATTTGTCTTTCTCCTAAAAGTAATAGTGCATATAAAGCTATAAACATAGCACAAAAGCGAGAAAAAGAAACAAAAATCAGAGAAGTACCTATCCATTTAAGAGATTCTCATTATTCAGGTGCTGAAAAAATGGGATATGGAAAAGAATATAAATATCCACATGATTTTGGAGGTTGGGTAAATCAATTATATCTTCCGGAGACATTAAAACAAGATATTTATTATAAACCTATACTTAAAGGTGAAGAAAAAAAATTATATAAAGAATGGATTTCTTTTACTAATGATAAACACGACTAAGGAGATTTTATGAATAATAAAAAGAATCATAGTTCTGTAATAAAAAGAAAAAAAAATAAAAGCAAATTATCTTATGAATTAACAGGATTATTTTTGTTATTTTTAGGAGTTTTTGTAATAATTTCAATATTGGGATTTAATACGGGAGTTATAGGTGATCTTATTACACAAGCTTTTTCTGTACTGTTTGGAATTTTATCAATAATTCCGGCAATAGGATTAGTTGTGTGGGGAGGATATTATACATTAAAAGCAAGTAATTTTTCATGGAATAGAAAATTACTTCTTGCTTTTTTTTCATATTTTTTAATAGCTACACTTTATACACATATTATGGTTCCTACTGAATATGAGTTTGATATGAAATATATTACGGAATATGGTGGAATAATTGGAAGTTCAATAACATGGTCATTCAGATGGATGATTGGCGAAATTGGAACAACAATATTAATAACTTTATTATTAGTAATAGATATATTGTTTTTGACAAAATGGTCTCTTTCTTCAGGCGTTCAAAAAATAAGTAAAAAAACTGAAGAAAAATTAATTTTAGTGAAAAAGACAATTAAGGAGAAAAGTCAAACTTTAAAAAAACCTGAATTTTTTTCTGAAAATGAAGAAGAATCAAATGATTTTTTATATAAATCGTCTAAGAAAAAACATATAAAAGAAAAATCAATTTCTGAAGTTAAAAATCAATCTGTAAAAAAATCTATTAATGAAACATTAAATGATAAAAATGAAGAACTAGATAAAGATGATTCTAAAGAGATAAAAACATGCTCAGGATATAAATTTCCTCCTATTGAATTACTTCATAAAAGTATCAAAATTTCAGAAAATTATTTTGATATAGCCAAAGAAAAAGCGGATTTATTAGAAAAAACATTAAAAAGTTTCGGTGTTTCCGCAAAAGTTATTAATATAAGTATAGGTCCGTCCGTAACACGCTTTGAAATAGAACCTGCACCAGGAGTAAAAGTAAGAAAAATTGAAAATTTATCTGACGATATTGCACTTCAATTAGCTGCCACTCAAATTCGTATAGAAGCACCTATTCCCGGTAAATCTGCTGTTGGAATAGAAATTCCAAATGAAAAAAACTCCGAAGTGGCATTAAGAGATGTTCTTGAAGATAATAAATTTAAACGTGGGAAAGGAAATATTTTAGTAGCATTGGGGAAAGATATAGCAGGTAATGCTGTAGTTGCCGATTTGTCTAAAATGCCTCATCTTTTAATTGCAGGAGCAACTGGTAGCGGAAAAAGTGTATGCATAAATACTTTGATTACCAGTATTCTGTATAATAGTTCTCCGGACGATGTTAAATTGATTTTGATAGACCCTAAAGTAGTGGAACTTTCAATTTATAATGGAATTCCACACTTAAGAATTGATGTAGTTACAGATCCTAAAAAAGCAGCAGGAGCATTAAATTGGGCTGTCAGAGAAATGGAACACAGATATAAATTATTTTCGGAAAATAAAGTTAGAGATATTAAAGGTTTTAATATAGCAAAACCTGAATTGAAATTGCCTTATATGGTTATAATAATAGACGAATTGGCAGATTTAATGATGGTTGCATCCGATAGCGTAGAAGATTCTATATGTCGACTTGCTCAAAAAGCACGTGCTGCAGGAATTCATTTAGTTTTGGCGACACAAAGACCGTCGGTAGATGTTATAACAGGTGTTATAAAAGCCAATATTCCAAGTAGAATTTCGTTTGCTGTATCATCTCAAATTGACTCAAGAACAATTCTAGACAGAGCCGGCGCTGAAAAATTACTTGGAAAGGGTGATATGTTGTTTGATCCTTCAGGTGTTGCTTATCCTATACGTGTACAAGGAGCTTTTATAACAGATAAAGAAGTAGAAAACATAACAAATTTCATCAAAGAAAATTCATCAGGGTTAATTAAACTTGATAACAAACCAATTGATTTATCAATACCGGAAATAAAAGAAATTGTTCCATTTGAATCACAACAAGATGAACTTTTAGGGGAAGCTGCAGAATGGATTTTAGATACTAAACGTGCATCAGTATCAGCATTACAAAGAAGATTTAGAATAGGATATACTAGAGCAGGAAGATTAATGGATACCATGGAAGCAATGGGGATTGTTTCGGGTGCAGATGGTGCAAAGCCAAGAGAAATTTTAATTTCTAAAAATGAATTGGAAATTAAGTTGAAAAATACTTGATTTTTAGAAAGAGGATAATTGTGAAAAGAATTTTTGCCATTGCTCTTTTATTAGTTATTACATTATCGGCATGTTTTTATATTTTTTATTATGCTGATGAACATAAGAAAAAGGAACAAGAAGTAATTGCAGATGCAAAAAAAGTTGTAGTTATCACAGACTTACCATCTGATATGTTTGAACCGGTTAAGAAATCCTTTTATAATTCTAAAAAAATAAATGTTGAAGTTAATTATATAAATACTGTTGATTTAAAAAATATTGATCCTGTTATATTGAAAAAAAGTGATATAATTATAACATCTCAAGAAAATTTAAATAAATTAAAATCTATGCGGAAAATTTATAAATTTACTTCAGAAAAAACAGATACAGTTCTTAATATTTTTAAAGATAAAGATGGTTTTTGGACAGGAATTTGGATTAATCCTACTATTTTTATAGTAAATAAAAAATTTGCAGATAATAATCCTGATTTTGTATATAGTTGGGATGAAATTTTTAACCATATAAATATCAGATTAAGTATGACGGATTTTATTGCATCAGATATAACAAAAGATTTATTGATGTCAATGACAGAGCATTTTGGAGAAGATGGTATTTTTGATAGATTATGGATTGCAAATAAACATGTAATTCAATACGGAAAATATCTGTCTACACCTTCTCGTATGGCAGCAATGGATAAATGTGATATAGGAATTTCTGATTATAATGAAGCTAAACGAACAGAAAAAGAAGGACTTCCCGTTATCATTTCATATCCAATTGATGGAACTGCATGGTATTTATATGGTATAGCAAGTTTACAAGAAAATAATAGTGAAGAAAGTATTGAATTTATAAATTGGATTTTAGATTCTTCAAATTATAAAAAGAATATGGAAGATAATAAAAATTATTATCTTTATAGTAATGATATGAAAGTTAATTCGGATAAATTCGGAAAGGATCTTATATTTTGGGATTTAGAAAAAAATTATAGTGATGAGGGTAAGAAAACTTTATTGGATTTATGGGTAGAAAAAATAAGATTTGGGAGGAATTAGCTGGTGAAAGCTAAAAAGTTGGGATTTATAAGTTTGGGTTGTTCAAAAAATCTTGTGGATACTGAAATGATGGTAGGGATTTTGCAAAATGCAGGATATGAATTGACAAATGATTTATCAGAAGCACATGTAATTATTGTTAATACATGCACATTTATAGATCCCGCAAAACAAGAGTCTATTGAAACTGTTTTAGAAATTGCAAATTACAAAAAAACCGGTAAATGTGAACGTCTTGTGGCTGCCGGATGTCTTACACAACAATATAAAGAAGCTTTAGCTAAAGAAATACCTGAGATAGATATATTTATCGGAACAGATTCATGGAGAAATATATTAAAAGCCGTACAAAAATCTTATGAGAAAGAAAATGAAAAAATATATGAATTTAATTGCACACCATGTGCATCTGAAGAACTTATTCCGCGTAAGTTAACAACACCGTCATATATGTCTTATATAAAAATATCTGAAGGTTGTAATAAAGGATGTACTTTTTGTTACATACCTTTTGTACGTGGACCCATGAGAAGTAGAACTATTTCATCAATATTGTCTGAGGTAAGAAATTTGGCTAAGCAAGGTGTTAGTGAATTTAATTTAATTGCACAAGATTTAAGTTGTTATGGTCAAGATTTAAGAGACGGAACTTCATTAATTTTATTACTTAAACAATTAGTAAAAATACCTGAAGTAAAGTGGATTAGATTATTTTATTTATACCCTACAAATTTTACTGATGAATTACTTGATTTAATTTCGAAAGAAAGAAAAATTTGTAAATATATAGATATACCATTGCAACATATAAGTGATAATGTTCTCAAGAGAATGAACAGAAAAGATACAAGTGAAAGTATTCTTAAATTATTAAATAAAATTCGCAATAATATTCCTTATATAACAATACGAACAACATTAATGGTAGGATTTCCCGGAGAAACAGAATCTGATTTTGAGGATTTGTGCGAATTTATAAGAAAAATTAAATTCGATAATATGGGGGCATTTAAATTTTCGCCACAAGAAGGTACCGCTGCAGCACTCATGCAAAATCAAATTTCTGAAGATGTTAAAGAAAAACGATATGATAAACTTATGTCAATTCAAGCAGGTATTTCTGAAGAAAATAATGAATTACTTATAGGTAAAGAAGCAGAAGTTTTAATAGAAGATATAATTAAAGATGGAGAAAAATTAATAGCTAAGGGAAGAACTTCTTTTCAAGCACCTGATGTTGATGGTAATACATATATTTATAATTTCGGTGATGCTTGCCCCGGTGATTTCATAAAAACAAAAATAATAGATGGGTATTCATATGATTTAATAGCAGAAAGAATTGATTAAAATGGAAAATGCTATAGATATTAAATTAAAAGAATTAAAAAAAGTATTATTAGAAAACAAATTTTTAATATCTGTTGCCGAATCTTGTACAGGCGGATTAGTATCAAAAACAATTACAGATATTCCCGGAAGTTCAAATTATTTTGTGGGTGGAGTTGTTACATATCAAAATACTGCAAAAGAGAAAATTCTTAATATACCTATAGATTTAATAAACAAATTTACTGCTGTAAGTGAACCTGTAGCTAAAGAAATGGCGCAAAATGTGCGTAAATTATATTGTTCGGATTTTTCAATATCAACTACAGGATATGCCGGTCCACATCTTATGAATTCAAATGAGCCTACAGGTTTGGTTTTTATAGGAATTTCAAGCAAAAAAGGCGTTAAGGTATATAAAGAGTTTTTTTATGGAAACAGAAATCAAATAAGAATTAAAGTTACTGAAAAAGCAATAGAATATTTAATTAAATATATTAACAATGAAATTTTAGAAAGGAGCTTTGTATGTCAAAAAACGCTATAGAACAAGAAAAAAATAAAGCTTTAGAAAGTGCTTTAAACCAAATAACCAAAGAATTTGGTGCCGGTGCAATTATGAGATTAGGTGATATGCGCGGTAAATTGGATATCGAAGTTATATCAACCGGTTCTTTAGCTATAGATATAGCAGTAGGTGTAGGAGGATATCCGAGAGGTAGAGTAACAGAAATTTACGGTCCAGAATCTTCAGGTAAAACAACATTGGCATTACACGCTATAGCAGAAGCACAAAAAATCGGAGGCGTGGCAGCTTTTATAGATGCCGAACATGCATTGGATCCTATTTACGCACATCATTTGGGTGTAAATACAGATGCATTATTAATTTCTCAACCTGATTGCGGTGAACAAGCTTTAAGTATTTGTGAATCTTTAGTAAGAAGCGGAGCTGTAGATATAATAGTGGTAGATTCAGTAGCGGCTTTAGTACCACGACAAGAAATTGAAGGCGATATAAGCGATCAATCTGTAGGATTACAAGCGAGATTAATGAGTAAAGCTATGAGAAGATTAACAGGTATAATCAGTAAATCTCGCACTATCGTTATATTTATAAATCAAATAAGAGAAAAAGTGGGAATAGTTTTCGGTAATCCTGAAACTACAACAGGTGGAAGAGCATTAAAGTTTTATTCATCAGTTCGTATAGAAGTAAGGCGTGGAGAAGCTATAAAAAACGGTACTGATGTTGTAGGAAATCGTACAAGAGCTAAAGTTGTAAAAAATAAAGTTGCACCGCCATTTAAAGTAGCTGAATTTGATGTTATGTACGGAGAAGGTATATCTAGAGAAGGTACATTATTAGATATTGCAGTAAATATGGATATTATAAAAAAGAGCGGTGCATGGTATTCTTATAAAGGTGAAAGAATAAGTCAAGGACGTGAAAATGCAAAAAAGTATCTTCATGATAATACTGAAATTGCTAAAGAAATCGATAAAATAATAAGAGATACTCTAATGGTTGAGCCTGAAACATTTAATGATGAAGTAATTGCCGGAAACGATGATGAAAAATAAAAAAGATGTTTATCAAGCCGCTTTAAGGCTTCTTAACTATAAATCCCAAAGTGAATATGAAATAACTTATAAACTTAAAAATAGAGGATATACCAATGAAGAAATAAATAAAACTATTGAAAAGTTAAAAAAATTAAATTATATAAATGACGAAAAATTATCAATAGAATTATTTAATTATTATAAAAATCAAAACTTATTAAGTAATAAAATGATTCATCAAAAGTTAAAACAAAAAGGACTTTATATTAATTTGGATTTATCGGAGACTGAAGAATTAAATGCTGCAAAAAAAATAGTAAATTTGAAGTTTAAAATTTCAAATTTATATAAAAATAATCCTGATAAATTAATTATTTTTTTAGCAAGAAAAGGTTTTCCTCAAAAAATAATATATAAATTAAATCTAAAAAAACAGTCGGATTAACACGACTGTTTTTTTGACTTTTAAACCTATTGACTTTTTGACTTTTGAGTTTTATACTTAATTTAGTAAGAGGTGAGTAAAATATGAATAACATTTTATCAGATCAAATTGAAAAAATAATTCTGGAAATGTTACGTAGCAGAGAAGATGAAGGAATTATTTTAAAAAGAAGAGAATTGGCAAATGAATTGGAATGTGCTCCATCGCAAATAACATATGTAATAAATACAAGATTTTCAGATAATCAAAATTTTATAGTTGAATCAAGACGTGGTAATGGGGGATATATAAAAATTTCTTCCGTTAAAAATTATCCTGTTATCGTAAAACCGATAAATGAAAAAGAAATATTAAATAAACTTTTAAATGATTTACAAGAAAGTAATATTTTTGATGATGTACAATTTTCATTATTTATGACAGCTGTACATACATTTCTTGATTATTGTCCTGATTCTAAAATTAATAAAGGAATAAATACTTTAACAAAAAGGGTAAAAACTATATTGGAGGGATGAATTATGAATTGTGAAAAATGTGGTAAAAATAGAGCTTCAATACATAAAATTCTTATAATAAACGGAAATAGAACTGAATATAATTTATGTCATGTTTGTGCAAATAAAGAAAATTTCCAAATTAGCGGAATTCAAGATCCATTTTACATGGTGAATAAATTTTTAGATAACAGTTTTTATGAATTTGAAGATGTTGATGATATGTCAAATTATTTTAGGATAGATAATAAAATTTCAAGTTTAATAAAAAAAGATAGATATACTGAAAATATATCTGATTTATTTACAAAGAAGTTGGATTCAAAAGAAAAAAAATCAGATATTGATATTTTAAAAGAAAAATTAAAAAAAGCTGTCGAAGTTGAAGATTACGAAGGCGCTGCAGTTATTCGTGACAAAATTAAATTGAAAAATAAAGAAAATTAAAATTAAGGAGTGATACTAATGGAAGACAGATATACTGAAGGCGTAAAAAATGCATGGAAATACTCGGCAAAAATTGCATCGAGTTTAAATTCCGAATACATTGGGTTGGAACATCTTTTGGTCGGTATTGCACATGAAAAAGACGATGCCGGTAGTAAAATTTTATCTATTGTAGGAATAACGGAAGAAAACTTATTAGAAATTTTAAAAAGCTATAAAAAACATTCAATTCTTTCATCTGATGAATTATATGTAGCTCCGCAAACTAAACGTATTTTAGTTACTTCTGTAGAAGAAGCAAATAGAATGCATATGCAATATGTAGGAACGGAACATCTTCTTCTGGCTATACTTCATGAAGGTGATAACTTCATAATGCAAATTATGGATTATTTCAATGTTACACAAGAAAAAATAATAGATGCATTTAACAAAGTTTTATCAGAAGATTCATATAACAAGAAAGATTCATCATTAGGTGAACTCGGCGAATTTGCAATTGATTTAAATGAACGTGCAAAAGAAGGTAAAATAGACCCTGTTATAGGTAGACAAGATGAAATAAATCGTGTTATTCAAATCTTAATGCGAAGAAATAAAAATAATCCGGTATTAATTGGAGAACCGGGTGTAGGAAAAACTGCAATTGCTGAAGGTCTTGCACAAAGAATAATAACTCAAGATGTACCTGAAATGTTGAAAAATTGTAAAATTATATCTTTAAATATTGCTTCTATTGTTGCAGGTACAAAATATAGGGGTGAATTTGAAGAACGATTAAAAAAGATAATAGATGAAATAAAAAAACATAAAGATTGGATTTTATTTATTGATGAAATTCACACCCTGGTAGGTGCAGGTTCAGGATCCGGAGAAAGCGGATCGATGGATGCCGCTAATATAATGAAACCGTCTCTTGCAAGAGGAGAATTACGTTGTATAGGTGCAACTACTCTTAATGAATATAAAAAATATATTGAAAAAGATGCCGCATTGGAACGTCGTTTTCAATCTGTAATAATCGGAGAACCAAACCGTGAAGATACAATAAAAATTCTTAAGGGTTTAAGAGATAGATATGAAGCATTTCATAATGCCAAAATTACTGATGAAGCTATTTTAAATGCAGTAGATTTATCAACCCAATATATAAATGATAGATTTCAACCGGATAAATCAATAGATTTGATAGATGAAGCTTCAGCAAAAGTAAAAATTCAAGCTTCATTATCACCTGACAATATAAAGTCATTGGAAAATAAATTGAAATCTGTTCAAAAAGAAAAAACAGCTGCAGTTTCTTCACAAAATTTTGAAAAAGCTGCCGAATTGCGTGATATTGCTAAAAGTTTATCAGATAAAATTGCTGAATATAAGAAAGCTAAAAAAGATGATAATCCAAAACCGTTAATTGTTACTGGTGAAGACATAGCAGAAGTAGTTTCAAAATGGACAGGAATACCGTTGCAAAGTTTAAAACAGAGCGATTCAGAGCGTTTGTTACATTTAGAAGATGAGTTGAAAAAAAGAGTTATAGGACAGGATGAAGCGATTCATGCAGTAGCTCAAGCTATTAGAAGAGCAAGAGCCGGAATGAAAGATCCGAAACATCCGATAGGTTCATTTATATTTTTGGGATCTACAGGTGTAGGAAAAACTGAATTGGCACGCGCACTTGCAGAATACATGTTTGGTAATGAATCTGCTTTAGTAAGATTTGATATGTCCGAATATATGGAAAAACATGAAGTATCCCGTTTAATAGGAGCACCTCCAGGATATGTAGGCTATGATGAAGGAGGACAATTAACTGATGTAATACGTCGTAAACCGTACAGCATTATATTATTTGATGAAATAGAAAAAGCACATTCTGATTTTTTCAATATTCTTTTACAAGTATTGGATGATGGTAGACTTACTGACGGACAAGGAAGAACGGTTGATTTTACAAATTGCATCATTATAATGACAAGTAATTTAGGTGCTAAATATTTAAATAAAAATATTAAATCTTTAGGATTTGAAATAACCGGAAAGGATATAAAAGAAATATCATTTGAAAATCAAAAAACACAAATTCTTGAAGAGGTAAAAAATACATTTAGACCTGAATTTATAAATAGAATTGATGAAATGATAGTATTTAAACCGCTTGAAGAAAAAGAATTAAAATCTATAATAAAATTACTCCTTAAAAATACTGAAAATAAAATGAATAGTTTACATGTTAAATTATCAGTATCTGATAAAGCTGAAGAATATCTGATAAAAGAAGGATATAGTTTCGAATATGGAGCACGACCTTTGAAAAGACTTATTCAGAAAAAAATTGAAAATAATATTTCAGATATGATTATAAAGGGAGACCTTAAAGGTAAACGTCAATTAAATATTGATTTAAATAATGAAAAACAATTAGTTTTCAATACGTTGTAATTTTGTGTAGTATAATAAGACATGAGTGAATTCATGTCTTATTATTTTGGGGTAATATTATGGTTGCAAAGAATATAAAGAAAACAAAGTTTGTTTGTAGTAATTGTGGAAATATAAGTTCTAAATGGGTAGGAAAATGTTTGCAATGTAATGAATGGAATAGTATGCATGAAGAGAGTGAAATTAATATTACAAATCCTAAAACATTTTTTAGTTCAAAATCAGATTTAAAAAAGCCGCTTAAAATATCAGAAATAAACTCAAAAAGCAATGAACGTATAAATTTAGAATTTCCCGAAATAGATCGAGTTTTGGGTGGAGGAATCGTTCCGGGATCTGTGATATTATGCGGTGGAGAACCAGGCATAGGTAAATCAACTTTAATATTGCAAATTTGTAAGTTTGTAGCGCAAAAAAATAAAAAAGTTTTATATTGCAGCGGAGAAGAATCCGAATTTCAAATAAAAATGCGTGCAGAGCGCATTGGATTGTTTGAAGACTCTTGCTATATAATGTCTGACGGCAATTTAGAAAATATAATAAACGCAACACAAAAAATAAATCCGTCATTACTCATAATAGATTCAATACAAACTGTTTTTATAGCAAATTCGAATACGTCAATAGGAAGCATTACACAAATTCGTGACGTGACATCCATTTTAATAAATTTAGCCAAAAGAGATAATATCGCACTAATTATAATAGGACATGTAACAAAAGAAGGAAACCTCGCAGGACCTAGAATGTTGGAACATATGGTTGATGCTGTAGCGTACTTGGAAGGTGATCGAAGTTATCAATTTCGTATGCTCAGAATGGTAAAAAATCGTTTTGGTTCCACAGATGAAACAGGATTATTTTCAATGAATAAGACAGGCCTTTCAGCTATAAATAATCCTTCCGAATTTCTATTAAGAGAAAGAGCATCAAATATTCCCGGAAGTATAGCAACAACACTGTTAGAAGGAATGAGAGCAGTTATCATTGAAGTACAAGCACTTACAGTAACAACAGTCTTGAATATGCCGCGCAGAGTTACTGTAGGATATGATTACAATAGAGTAACTATGTTACTTGCTGTACTTGAAAAAAGAGCACATCAATTATTTAGTAGAAATGATGTATATATAAATATTCCCGGTGGAATTTATGTACGAGAAACAGCTGTAGATTTGGCAGTTGCTTTAGCTATAGTTTCTATAAATAACGATATACCTATATCTGCAGAAATGATTGTTTTAGGTGAAGTAAGTTTAACAGGAGAAATATTACCTGTTTCAGGAATAATAATACGCATAAAAGAAGCGATAAAAATGAAATTTAAAAAATTTATTTTACCAATGGGTAACAAAAAAGATGTAGAAAAATATTTTAAAGAAAATGATTTATTATATTTATTAAAATATACACATTTTATAACACATATAAATGATGCAATTAATTTAATAAAAAAATAATAATACAAATAAAATAAGTACAATTGTACTCAAAGCTTAATTTATGTGATAATATAATTATTGTATTAACTTAATGTATGCAATATAAACTATTTATTAGAGGAATTTATATGTCAGAAAAAATTTTAAGGGTTATTTTTATAATACTCTTTACAATATTAGGAATTGCATTATCTACACAAACATCATTTATATTATCGTTAATAGTACCCGAAAATATATTAAATTTTATGATTTTAGGAATTACGATAATATCAGGTGCATCAATAATTATAAATGCGATAATAGGTGCATTTATAGGTTTTTTTATAGCGCCATATTTAATAAACAAACTTTTTAAATTAACATCACATGTCGAAAAATCATTAACGGCAAATTCATTACAAGATTTATTAATTGGGACATCCGGACTTTTTATCGGACTGATAATTGCAAATTTAGTTGGACTTGCATTTAGAAGTGTACCTTATATAGGGCCTTATATATCCGTAGTACTCAGCATAGTTTTAGGATATATAGGTATGCACTTGGGAATTAATAAAAAAGCTGAAATTTGGGAATGGATAATTTGTCACGGAAAAGAGTCAAAAAATAAAAAGGTCGGGAAATTATTAGATACAAATATTATAATTGACGGAAGAATTGCAGATATTTTTAAAACAGGATTTTTAGAAGGACCTTTAGTTATTCCTGTTTTTGTATTGGAAGAATTACAAAAAATATCTGACTCATCTGATATTTTAAAACGAAACAGGGGACGCAGAGGCCTTGATATATTAAATCAAATGAGAAAAAAACAAGAAGATGAAGTTATCATTATAAATGATGATTTTGAAGATGTAAATGAAGTCGATTCTAAATTAATAAAATTAGCAAGACAAAAAAAATATAAAATAATAACTAACGATTATAATTTAAATAAAGTTGCAGAATTACAAGAAATAGAAGTATTAAATATTAATGATTTAGCTATAGCAGTAAAACCTGTATTGATTCCAGGTGAAGAAATAGTTGTACAACTTATAAAACACGGAAAAGAAGAAGGTCAAGGTGTTGCATATCTGGACGATGGAACTATGATTGTAGTTGAAAATGGAAGTAAATCAATAGGAAAACAAGTCTCAATTATGGTTACATCTGTATTGCAAACCGCCGCCGGAAAAATGATTTTTGCAAAAATAGGAGAAAAACAAGTATGAACAGCATGATTCTTCTATGTGCAGGTGCAGGTAGTAGAGTAGGATTTTCTTTAAATAAGTTATTATTAAAACATGAAAATAAGACGTTGGCGCAATACACTTTAGAGAATATTTTTTCTTCAAATCAAATAGATGAATTAATTATAGTAGTTAAAAATTCTGAAATAAAGATTTTTAAAAATATACTTTCTAAAATTCGACATACTGTAAAAGTTAAGTTTACGTCAGGAGGAAAAACACGATTTGAATCCGTGAAAAACGGGTTGTTGTCTGTGGATCCAGAATCAGATTATTTATTAATTCATGATTGCGCAAGACCTTTTATAAACAATAAAATTATAAAGGTTTTATTAAATAATATTGATAAAGATACGCCTGGTGCAATACCATTTTTGTCTTGTAGCGATACAATAAAAGAAAAAGAAAAAAATATTGTAAAAAAAACTTTGAATAGAAATAATTTAATAAAAATTCAAACACCTCAAGTTTTTATTACTAAAATATTTAAAGATGCAATATCCAAAATACCTTCAAACAATATTGAAATAACCGATGATTCATCCATATTGGAATATTCAGGTTACAAAGTTAAAATTTGTAAAGGTTATGAAAAATTATTTAAAATTACAACAATTGAAGACTGGGAACATTTTTGTGAGATAATTGATAGAGATAAACTTATGTATAGAATAGGTCAAGGCTATGACATTCATAGAAAAAATTTAAAAAATACGCTTATCATAGGCGGTGTTAAAATTTTAAATGAAAAAGGACTTGAGGGTCATTCAGATGCTGATGTACTTATTCACGCTATAATAGATTCTTTATTGGGAGCAGCAGGATTATCAGATATCGGCACGTATTTTCCGGATACAGATATTAAATATAAAAATATTTCAAGCTTAACGATGTTAAAAAAAGTTTCAGAAATTATAGAAAAAGAAAATTTTGTTATTTCAAATATAGATACAACTGTAATAGCTCAATCACCTAAACTTATTAAATATATCCCGGAAATGAAAATTAATATATCAAAAATATTGAAAATAAAAATTAATCAAATAGGTATAAAAGCTAAAACAAATGAAAAATTAGATGCTGTAGGAAACGATAAAGCAATAATTGCATTATCAACAGCTTTGATTGTCAGGAGGCACTGTTATGCAGAAGAAAATTAGAGTAAGATTTGCGCCGAGTCCGACAGGACCTTTTCATATAGGAGGAGCAAGGTCTGCTTTATTTAATTGGTTACTTGCCAAACATATGAATGGTGATTTTATCGTACGTATTGAAGATACAGATACGGTACGTTCAACTAAAGAATCTGAAGAAAATATAAAAGAATCTTTAAAATGGTTAGGTCTTAATTGGGATGAAGGAATTGATGTAGGTGGTCCTCATGCTCCATATAGACAAACTGAGCGTTTAGAAAAATATAAAAAAATTGTAGAACAGTTAATAAAAGAAGATAAAGCATACTATGCATATGATACAGCTGAAGAATTGGAAGCAAGTAGACAAGCACAACTCAAAGAAGGAAAAACTCCTGTATATCAAGGTTACTGTAAAAATCTAACAGCTGAAGAACAAAAAAAATATAAAGAAGAAGGACGAAAGCCGGTTGTCCGACTCAGAGTTCCTACACATGGTGTTTTTGAATTTGATGATATGGTCCGAGGTCATGTAGAATTTCAAGCATCAGGAGTGGGAGATTTCATAATTATGAAATCTGACGGAATACCTGTATATAATTTTGCTGTAGTAATAGATGATATAGACATGGAAATTACACATGTAATACGTGCAGAAGAACATTTATCAAATACACCGCGTCAAATAGCTATATATCAAGCATTAGGACACGAAGCACCTGTTTTCGGACATATATCACTGATACTAGGTTCAGACCACAAAAAGATGAGTAAACGACACGGTGCAACTTCTATTACTTCTTATAAAGATATGGGATATTTACCTGATGCAATAGTAAATTACCTTGCTTTGTTAGGTTGGGCACCTGAAGGTGAAGAAGAAATATTTACAAGAAATGAATTAATAGAAAAATTCACTATGAATCGCGTTTCATCAAATGATGCGGTTTTCGATATTGAAAAACTGAACTGGATAAATTCTCGCTATATAAAAGAATTATCACCCGATCAATTACTGGAATTTTTGATGCCTTTTATAGTTAAAGTCGGATACGAAACATTACCGATTTCTCCGGAGCGTAAAGAATGGCTTAAAAAAGTTGTTTGCTACGTTCAAGAAAGATTGTCATATGGTATGCAAGTAGAAGAAGAACTGAAAATTTTCTACAGAACAATTGGAGAAATTAAGAACGAAGAATATAAAGAAATTATGAAAGCCGACTCAAGTAAAAAAATTCTTCAAGCTTTTATAGAAAATCTTGAAAAATTAGATTTATTTGAAGATGATTTTATAAAGAAATGCTTTACAAATGCAATGAAAACGACTAATATAAAAGGAAAACTTGCATTTGAACCTGTTCGAATTGCATTAACAGGAAAAACAAAGGGTCCCGGTATATATACAATGATTTCTTTATTCGGTAAAGATAAAACTTTAAATCTTTTAAAAAAAGGTTTAACTATTTAAGAGAATTAATGAACGAAGAGTTCAGTAAATAACTCTTCGTTCATTTTTTTAAATAATATTGTTGACTAACTATTCTCTTAAATGTAAAATTATACATGTTGTATTTAAATTTTATTTAAAAGGAAAAATAGGATAAATTATGAATTTTGAATTGATTCAACAGGCATTCCCATTATTACTTTTGGGGGCCGGAGTAACTATTGAAATAACAGCTGTAAGCGTTGCTATAGGATTGATTATAGGATTGATTATAGGAATATTACGTATCGGTCAAATTCGTGTATTGCGAATTATTGCAACAATTTATGCTGATTGCATCCGAGGTACTCCTTTATTGGTTCAGATATTTTTAATTTACTTTGCTTTACCTATGATTAGCGGACATAGAGTTGATCCGTTTTTAGCTGCAGTTACTGCATGTGGTATAAATAGCGGTGCTTATGTTTCGGAAATCATACGTGCAGGAATACAATCAATTGATATAGGTCAAATGGAAGCCGGAAGATCATTAGGATTAACATGGTGGCAGACAATGTACCATATAATATTGCCTCAAGCTTTAAGAAATATACTTCCACCGTTAGGTAATGAATTTATTGCAATGTTAAAAGATTCTTCACTTGTTTCTGTTATTGGATTTGAAGAATTAACACGTAGAGGACAATTAATTATTGCACAAACGTATGGTTCTTTTGAGATTTGGCTTACAGTTGCATTTTTATATCTTGTTATGACATTAGCTATTTCTCGGTTAGTATCATTTTTAGAACGGAGAAAATAATGGAAGCTACAAAAACTTTAATAAATGTAAATCATATAAGTAAATCATTTGAAAATACTTCAGTTCTTAATGATATATCATTGAAAGTCAATGAGGGTGAAGTTGTCGTTATTATAGGACCATCAGGTTCAGGTAAAAGCACATTACTCAGATGTATAAACGGTTTGGAAACTCCTACTACCGGAATTATAACATTTGACAATATGCCTCTAAACGGAGAAGAAAACATTAACGCTGTTCGTACTGAAGTTGGTATGGTTTTTCAACGTTTCAATTTATTTCCGCACATGAGTGTCATAAAAAATTTAATGCTTGCACCTATGAAAGTAAGAGGATTATCAAAGGAAGAAGCTTATACCAGAGGTATGAATTTATTAAAAAAAGTTGGATTACAAGATAAAGAAAATGCCAAGCCCTCTCAACTTTCCGGTGGTCAACAGCAACGTGTAGCCATTGCACGTGCTTTAGCAATGAAACCTAAAGCGCTATTATTTGATGAACCTACATCGGCACTGGATCCTGAAATGGTACATGAAGTTTTAGATGTTATGAAAGAAGTTGCAAACGAAGGTATGACAATGGTTGTTGTTACTCATGAAATGGGTTTTGCGCGTGAAGTAGCAACAAGAGCAGTTTTTATTGATCACGGAATTATAGTTGAAGAAGGAGAACCCAACAACTTATTTAAATCACCAAAAGAAAAAAGAACAAAAGCTTTCCTTTCACAAGTTTTATAAAAAGTCTTACTTGATAAATTATTAATAAAGATTTATAATGATTTTGAATTAAATATGAGACTTATGTCGCTCATCAAGAGTAGCAGAGGGACTGGCCCTATGAAGCTACGGCAACCATCATTATGAAACGGTGCTAATTCCAACAGCAAAAGCTGGCAGATGAGAGGAAAGATTCCTCCCTGTGCGGAGGTTTTTTTATTAAATAATAATGGAGGTTATTATGCCCAATAAAACATTATTCACTTCAGAATCAGTTACTGAAGGTCATCCTGATAAAATAGCCGATCAAATTTCTGATGCCATATTAGACGCAATTTTATCAAAAGATCCTGATGGACGTGTTGCTTGTGAAACAATTGTAACAACAGGACAAGTACATGTTTTCGGTGAAATATCTACCAAATGTTATATAGATATACCGAAAGTAATAAGAGATACTATTGAAAAAATAGGATATGTAAATTCAGATTATGGGTTTGACAGTAAAACATGCGGTGTACTTGTATCAATTGATGAACAATCTCCTGATATTGCAATGGGTGTTGATAAATCATTAGAGGCAAAGAAAAACAAGAAAATAAAATATGATATCGGTGCAGGAGATCAAGGTATGATGTTCGGTTATGCAACAAATGAAACTGAAGAATTTATACCTCTGCCGATTCAATTGGCACAACAATTAGCTAGAAAATTAGCCGAAGTAAGAAAAAGCGGTGAATTAAATTATTTACGTCCCGATGGAAAAACACAAGTTACGGTAGAATACATTGATAATAAACCGCATCGTGTTGATACGGTTGTAATATCAACACAACACTGTCCGGAAGTATCTCATGATAAAATAGAAAAAGATATAATAGAGCATGTTGTAAAGAAAATTATTCCTGCAAAATATCTTGATAAAGATACAAAATATTTTATTAATCCTACAGGAAGATTTGTTATCGGTGGACCGCAAGGTGATGCAGGACTTACCGGACGTAAAATAATAGTAGATACATATGGCGGTATGGCACGTCACGGCGGTGGCGCATTTTCAGGAAAAGATCCTACAAAAGTCGATCGCTCTGCAGCATATGCAGCAAGATATGTAGCTAAAAACATTGTCGCTGCAGGAATTGCAGACAAATGTGAAATTCAATTAGCTTATGCTATAGGTGTGGCAAAACCCGTTTCAATAAGAGTAGATACATTCGGTACAGGTAAAATTTCTGAAGAAAAAATTGTTGAATTAATCAACAAAAATTTCGAATTACGTCCTGCCGGTATTATTGATATGCTTGATTTAAAGAGACCTATATATAAACAAACTGCGGCATATGGACATTTTGGAAGAAACGATTTGGATTTACCGTGGGAAAAATTAGATAAAGTATCTGTATTGAAAAAAGAATCAGGTATAAAATAAAAGATGTGATAAAATAAAGAGATGTAGCAGTTAATGTTACATCTCTTTATTTTATAAAAGTAGGGTAAAATGAAAATAACTATAGCTGAAATACTTATAAACAGACCATCAAAGCATTTAAATCGTACGTTTTCATATCGCATTCCTAAAAATTTAAGTTATATAAATATAGGTTGGAGATGTGTCGTTCCTTTTGGAAAACATAAAGAAGAAGGTATTGTAATTTCAATAAGAGAAATTGAAGAAAATTCAGTATCATATAAAGTTTTAGACATTGAAAATACAATTGATTCATATAATTGGTTTTCAGATTCAATGATGCAATTGGCATATTGGATATCTTCATATTATTTATGTACTTTATTAGATGCACTCAGATTATTTTTAATTGACAAAAAAGGTATAAGAAAAGATATAAGTTATTTTATAAATTGGGACATAATACCTGAAAATCACAAAATAAAAGAACTAATAGATATTTCTGTAAAAACGGTACGTAAAGATGCAATAGAAAAGATATTATCAAAAAATAATATTAAAGAATATATAGATAAGCAATTTTTTTCTGTTCAAGAAATTTATGATTCTACATATAAACGTCCTTTAGATAAATGGATAAAATTAAATAATACCGATATAAATTTTAAACTCGGTCCAAAGCAATTTGAATTAAAAAAATATTTAGATAAAAACAAAGAAGCTTCTGTAGACAATTTAAAGGAAAAAGGATTTTCAAGTTCGGTAATAAATGCTGTTTGTGATAAAAATATAGCAAAATATTTTTACAAATACAGAAAAACGTTTTCTTTGATAAAAGATACAATAAAAAAGAAAGATAAAAAAATTTTAACTGATGAACAAAATAATGTTCTGAAAAATATACTAAAAAAAATAAAAGAAAGTAAATATTCAGGAATTTTATTAAAAGGTGTAACGGGTAGCGGAAAAACAGAAGTTTATTTAAGAGCTACAGAAAACGTATTATTAAATAACGGTACTGTTTTAATACTTGTACCTGAAATATCAATGACGGATCAAATCATATCATACTTTACTGAATATTTCGGTTCGAATATTGTTTTTATGCATAGCAACTTAAATAAAAGTGAACGTTATAACAACAGGATGAGAATACAAAACGGCGAAGCACGAATTATTATAGGTTCTCGTTCAGCTTTATTCATGCCTTTTAATAATTTAAAGCTTATTATAGTTGACGAAGAATATGATTTTTCATACAAACAAAGTGATGGACCAAGATATCACGGAAGAGATGTAGCCAAAATGTTGGCAGTAATTCATAATTGCCCAATTATATTAGGTGCAGCTACACCATCAATATCTACATATAATTCTGTTGAGAATAAACAAATAGATTTACTTGAAATTAATTATAGGATTCATAAAACTCCACTTCCTAAAATAAATATAATAGATATGCAGGATGAATACCTTTTAGGAAATTACTCGTTATTCTCCGGATATCTTTTAAAAAAATTAAAAGATACCAAAACAAATACTAAAAAATCTATACTTTTTTTAAATCGAAGAGGTTTTTTTACATATCTCATTTGTACTAAATGCGGAAATACTGTAAAATGTCAACATTGTGACGTTTCATTGGTTTATCATAAAGATAAAAAAAGATTACAATGTCACTCATGTGAAAAATTTTTTGATGTAATTACAATTTGTCCGAAATGTAATAATAAATTGATATATAAAGGATTCGGAACACAAAGAATTGAAGATGAAATACATAAATATTTGCCTGAGTTAAAATGTAAACGATTAGATATAGACAGTATTTCAAAAAAAGGAAGTTCGGCTCAAATATTAAATGATTTTCGTTCAGGATTATTTGATGTTTTATTAGGTACACAATTAGTTACAAAAGGGCATGATATCCCCGATGTTAAAACCGTAGGAATTTTAAATGCTGATGGAATGTTGAATACTCCCGGATATTTATCTGCAGAAAACACTTTTAATACACTTACTCAATGTGCAGGTCGTGCCGGTAGAAATAAAGAACAAGGAGAAGTAATTCTGCAAACTTATAATCCATCTCATTATGTTATACAATCTATAGCAAAACATAATTATGAAGAATTTTACAGAAAAGAAATCGAATATAGAAAAGCTTTATTTTATCCGCCGTTTTCAAAATTAATTAAAATATCAAGTTTTAATAAAATATATGAAAAAGCATTATATAAAGCTAATCGTATATATAAGTATTTATCGCAAAACAATCAAAATGACGTTATAATTGTACCGCCTTATGATGAAAATCTGAAAAAAATTCGAGACAAATATTATATTTCAATATTAATAAAAGGGAAAAATCTTTCTTCAATAAAAACAATAATAAGAAATTCTTTTATTTCTGAAGAAAATGATATAATTATAGATGTAGATCCTATATATTAAACTAAAAAGTTAATTTTATAAAGAAAGAGGTTATATTGTGAGTGAAGTAGTAAAAGTAGGTAAAGCCGTACTTAGAGAAGTTGCCAAGCCCGTAACAGAAGAAGAGTTTTTGCAACATAAAAAAATGAAACACTTAATTGCAGACATGAAAAAAACTATGTATGCGGAAAATGGAGTAGGACTTGCTGCTCCGCAAATTGGATTATCAAAACGTATTTTTGTTGCAGACTGTAACGACGGATTTGATGTATATATAAATCCTGAATGGGAACCGCTTGATGATTCAAAAGTAATTGAAACGGAAGGATGTCTTTCAGTTTCAGATTTATATGGAGAAGTCGAAAGATATGCTCATGTAATAGTTAAGTATCAAGACATTCGCGGTAAAAGAAAACAGAAAAAAGCAACAGGATTGTTTGCAAGATGTGTTCAGCATGAAATTGATCATTTAAATGGAACTTTATTTATTGATAAAGCTATTACATTAAACAAGAGGTAATCAAATAATTGCAAAATAAATATAAAATAATTTTTATGGGTACACCGGAATTTGCAAAACAATCTTTAGAAATGCTTTGTAAAAATGAATATACCCCCATAGCTGTATTTACTAAACCGGATAAAATAAACGGAAGAAACGGAAAAATTACTTTTTCTCCTGTGAAATTATATTCATTAGAACAAAATATTCCTATACACCAGCCGACAACTTTAAAAGATGAAAGCCAGTATAAATTAATTAGTGAATACAAACCTGATATTATTGTTGTCATAGCTTACGGTAAAATTTTACCTGAAAATATATTAAGAATTCCCAAATATGGTGCAATAAATGTTCATGCATCATTATTACCTAAATACAGAGGTGCAGCACCGATTCAAAGAGCCATAATCAACGGAGAAACAAAAACCGGAATAACCATTATGAAATTGGATAAAGGTATGGATACAGGAGATATTATTTCACAAAAGGAAATTCCTATTTCTCAAGAATCAACTGCAGAAAATTTATTTGAAATTCTTGCAAAAGAAGGTTCATATGAACTTGTAAAAGTTTTAAATGATTTAGAAAAAAAACTCAGCGAATCTATAGCTCAAAACGAAAGAGAAGCAACATACGCAGAAAAAATAACAAAATCTTCCGGACATATAAATTGGAATTTACCTGCAAACACAATACATAATCTTATACGTGGAATGTATCCGAATCCCGGTACATATACATTTTTCAGGAAAAAACGAATAAAATTACATAAATCAAATTATAAAAATGTAGATAATAAAAATATTCCTTCAGGAACAATAATATCTTTAAAAGATGATATTATTCATGTATCTACAGGTAAAGGTATTTTAGAAATTTATGCTTTGCAACCTGAAAATCATAAATGCATGTCATCACGTGATTTTATTAATGGATATCAAATAAAAATAAATGAAAAATTCGAATTTTAAACAAATTAATGAAAGATTATTAGCATATCAGTGTATATATGAGATTTTTTATAGAGATGCATATGCTAATTTAAGCCTACAAAAAATTTTTAAATCACATAAGTTACTTAGTAGGGATAAAGCTTTAATAACTGAATTGGTATATGGAATTTGCAGAAAATGCAATTATCTCCAATATATTGTTGAAAAATTAAGTAATCGTTCAATAAATAAAATTCATAAAAGCGTAAGAATTTTATTATATTTAGGTTTGTATCAATTAATATATTTAGATAAAATTCCTGAATCTGCTGCTGTAAACGAAACCGTAAAATTGACAAAAAAAATTACACATCAAGGTAATGTCAAATTTGTAAATGCAATTTTGAGAAATTTTTTAAGAAAAAAAGCTGAAATTAATGATTTTTCCAAGTTAAGTAAATTTGAAAAATTATCATTGATTTACAATCAGCCGATTTGGTTAATACAAAAATGGAACAAAGATTATGGTATAAATAAAACAAAAGAAATTCTACAAGCTTTTAATTTACCTGAAAATTTATTTGTTCGTTGTAATGAATTAAAAATTACAACAAATGACCTGATTAAAATATTTGATGAAAACAAAATTGAATATTCCGGTGTTGAAAATTTCCCAAATATTTTTCTTATAAAAAATGGTGTAAATCTTTTTAAAACAGATTTATTAGAAAAGGGATATATTTTTATACAATCAATATCTTCCATAATTCCCGCTTATGCATTAGATCCGAAACCTTATGAAAAAGTTTTGGATATGTGTGCGGCACCGGGAAGTAAAACAACTCAAATAGCACAATTAATGGATAATAAGGGTTCTATAGATGCTTGGGATTTATATCCTCATAAAATTAAATTAATAGAAGAAAATATAAACAGATTGGGTGTAAAAATAGTAACTCCTAAATTGCAAGATGCAACAAAATTATTACCGACATTAACTGGACAATATGATAAAGTATTGTTAGATGCACCTTGTTCGGGATTAGGTGTTTTAGGACATAAACCTGAATTAAGATGGCGTAGAACGGAAGAAACTATTGAATCATTAATATCAACACAGAAAGATTTACTGAAATGTGCATCAACATATGTAAAAAAAGGTGGTACCTTAGTCTACAGTACATGTACGTTAAATATAAATGAAAATGAAAAAATTGTTGACTGGTTTTTAAATCAAAAGAAAGAATTTTTTTTAGATTCTATAGCTATTAATGATATTATAAATTCTGAAAACGGGATGTTGACTTTATGGCCCGATACTCTGAAAAGTGACGGATTTTTTATCGCTAAATTCAAAAGGAGATAATTTATGGGTTTGGACATATGGGGAAAGTCATTAAAAGAATTGGAAGAATATATAACATTAAACAATTTTCCTAAATTCAGAGCAAAACAAATACATGATTATCTCTATCATAGATGCATATTTACATTTGATGAAATGAAACAACTACCGAAAAATATGCGTGAATGGTTAAAAGAAAATGCAAGTATCTATATACCTGAAGTAATAAACAGTATACAATCCAATGACGGTAATACAACAAAAATTCTTTTTAAATTAAAGGACGGATCATTGGCAGAAACTGTTTGCATGCACCATAAGTACGGAAATTCAATTTGTGTTTCAACACAAATCGGTTGTGCGATGGGGTGTATATTTTGTGCTTCAACCAGAAATGGATTGGAACGTAATTTAACATTTGGAGAAATGTTATCGCAAGTATATGCATTTAAAAAATTAAAAAACATTTCTGTACATTCAATTGTTTTAATGGGAGCGGGAGAACCCTTAACAAATTATGAAAATTGTTTGAAATTTATAAAATTGTGTAATGACTCCTCAATTTTAAATATAAGTTATAGAAATATAACTTTATCTACATGTGGAATAGTACCTCAAATATATAGATTGGAAAAAGAAAATTTACCTATAACACTTGCAATATCCCTCCATGCTCCTAATGACAAAATTCGCAATGAAATTTTACCCTCAAGTAAGCATTTCAAGATAGAAGACGTTATACGTGCTTCAAAACATTATTTTGAAAATACAGGTAGAAGAATTACATTTGAATATATACTTATAAAGGGAATAAATGCAGCTCCGGAACATGCTGTAGAATTAGCTAAATTAGTTGGAAATTTAAATTGTCACATTAATTTGATTCCTGTCAATGGAACTGAACATATTCAACTATTTGCACCTTCAAAAAAAGAAATATTTGAATTTCAACAAATTCTTGAAAAAATGGGGAAAAGTGCTACAGTACGCAGACAAATGGGAAATGAAATTCAAGCTGCATGCGGACAGTTAAAACGAAGATATTTGGAAAACAGATAAAATTGACTATAAATATATCAAATGGTAAGATGAAAACAAGTTAAGTTTCTGCATATCGGAGAAATAAAATCATGATAAGAGTTTATGGTGAATGTAGAAAAGGTTTAGTCAGAAAATTAAACGAAGATTATATATATGTTTCAAATAATCCTTATTTTATACTTGCCGACGGAATGGGCGGATATAAAGGCGGACAAATAGCAAGTAGAATTGCGGTAGAATCCGCGAAAGACTTCTTTAAAGAAACTCCTCAGGTATCTGTTTCTGAAGAGGTAATGAAGAAGTCTATTTTATATGCAAATAAGATAATTTTGGAGCAAAAAAAAGATTACCCTAATTTAAATCAAATGGGTAGTACTTTAATAACCGTTGCCTTAAATAAAGATAAAATATATTGGGCTCATGTTGGAGACAGTCGCATATATTATTTTAAAAACGGAATATTAAAACAGATTACTGAAGATCACTCTTTTGTAATGAATCTTTTAAAAAAAGGGAAAATTACCATAGATGAAGCAAAAAAACACCCGAGAAGAAACGAAATTACACGTGCGGTCGGTATAAATGAAGACTTAGACGTCGATACAGGAGAAATCAGGCTTGAAAAAAACTCAGTAATTTTAATTTGCAGTGACGGACTCACCGGAATGCTGGAAGATTACACAATAAATAAAGTTTTATCCGAATACAAATTCAATACTGATGAAAATTTAAAAAACTGTGCAGAAAAATTAATGGAATTGGTATATGACGCAGGTGCAAATGACAATATATCACTAATTCTTATTAGTTATGAAAATGATTGATTGTGGAGAAAATGATGATTGGTAAAATTCTTGATGAAAGATATAAATTAGAGAAAAAAATCGGTTCCGGTGGAATGGCGGATGTCTATCAAGCAAAAGATATTTTACTTGATAGAATTGTTGCTGTAAAAATTCTTCATAGTAATTTCGCTGAAGATAATGATTTTATAGTAAGATTCCGCCACGAAGCACAATCTGCCGGTAAATTATCGCATCCTAACATAGTAGGAATTTATGATGTAGGTTGTGATCAATCTATTCATTATATAGTTATGGAATATGTTGAAGGCGAAACATTAAAACAATATATTAATTTACATAAGCATATTCCTATTGACGTTGCTGTAAGAATTACTATAGAAATAGGTAGTGCATTAGAAGAAGCTCATAAAAACGGAATAATACATTGTGACATAAAACCGCATAATATATTGCTTACTGAATCAGGTAAAGTAAAAGTTACAGATTTCGGTATAGCAAGAGCTGTAAATTCATCTACAATAATGAACAAAGAATCTATTTTAGGATCTGTTCATTATTTATCACCTGAACAAGCTGCCGGTGATAAAGTTACTGAAAAAACAGATATCTATTCATTAGGTATCGTTTTCTATGAAATGCTTACACATCATCTTCCATTTGAAGGAGACACTGCGGTAAGTATTGCATTAAAACATATGCAAAATGATATTCCCAAACCAACTAAATTCAATCCGGCAATATCTCCAATGCTGGAAGAATGTTTATTGACTGCACTTGCAAAAAATCCAGATAAAAGATATGACACAATTTCCGATTTTATTTCGGAATTACGCATAGCACAAGGATTTACAATGTCGATATATAAACGTGCAGATCACGACTTAAATTCTATAACTAAACCTATTTTAAAAACAAATTTAAATAACAGAAATAAAATAAAAAAAGAAAATAAATTTTTAAAATTTTTGAATCAAATGCCTCAAAAATATATTTGGATAAGTATGGTAGCGTTATTTGTCATTTGTTTCGCATGGGCATTTTTCAGTTTCGGAAATTTTTGGAGTACGGAAAATATACCGGTTCCGAACGTAGTAGGTAAACCGGTTGAAGTTGCCGAACATATTTTAAAAAATAAACATTTAAGAGTATCCGTTGATGAAATATCCGATAATGAAGTACCTGCCGGAGAAGTTATCTCACAAACACCTCAGGCCGGTACAAATGTCAAAGAACAACGAATTATACATTTAACTGTAAGTAAAGGCGGATCAGTTATTTTAGTTCCCGATTTAAAAGGATTAACTATAGAACAAGCTAAAGAACGATTGGAAAAATTAGGATTATCATTGGGTGCAATAGAAAACGGAAACGACAGTGAAGAAGAACCGGATACGATTTTATCACAAAATCCGGTAGCAAAAACTAAAGTAGATAAAGGAACAACAGTTAACGTTGTAGTAAATATGAAACAAAAACTTGTCGTTCCCAGTGTTGTTGGAATGACTTTAGGAGATGCAAAAGCATCACTTACAAATGCAAAATTAAATTTAGGAAGCATTACATCACAAGACGGTGCATCAGAATCAGATATGAATTCAATAGTAGTATCACAAGATCCGGCTGTAGGTTTTACAGATAAAAATGTAGTAAATCTTGTAATCGGTAGATCCAAATCCACAAGAAAGAGCGGAAATGTAAGTGTTTCAATGCCTAAAACAGGTTCTGATCGACACGTTGTAATTTATGCTATTGATGATAACGGAAAACACTCTGTATATGACAATATGGTTCCACCCGGGGAAGTCGTATCTATAAACGTATCAGGTGTAGGAGATGTAAGAATTCAAGTTTATATAAATGATGATTTAGTACAAGAACGGAATTTGTAATGAAAGGTATAATTATAAAAAACGAGAACGGATATTTCTCAATTCTTGGAAAAACCGATAAATTAGAACTTTGTCGTTCACGCGGCAATTTAAAAATGAAAACAAATTTATTGGTAGGAGATATTGTAGAATATGACTTGGAAATAGGCTCAAATCCGGTCATAACTAAAATATATCCAAGAAAAAATACTCTCCAAAGACCACCTGTGGCAAATATAGATCAATTAGTTTTAGTTGTTGCTATAAAAAATCCTGATATAAATTTAAATCTATTAGATAAAATGATAGCAATAGCTGAAAATAACAACAGTATACCTATCATATGTATAAATAAGTTTGATTTATCACGTGATTATGCAAAGAAAATAGAAAATTTATACAAAAAAATAGGATACACTTCAATATTGATATCAAAATTTGTACCGGAAAGCATTGAAAACTTAAAATACAATCTTTCAGATAAAATTAATGCATTTACAGGACCGTCAGGTGCAGGCAAATCAACTATACTCAATCAATTAATAGGCAAAGATTACTTTAAATCTCAAGAAGTAAGTGCATATACCGGTAGAGGAAAAACTACTACGAGGCATGTAGAACTTGTAGAATTAAATTCTGAAACTTATGTTATAGATACTCCAGGATTTACTTGCTTAGATACAACATCTCTTATAGATTCCAAGATTGACACATTATTTAAAGAATTTAATAATTATATCGGACTCTGTAAATTTTCAGACTGTAAACATTTATCAGAACCTAAATGTGCCGTCTTAGATGCATTGAAAAATAATTTAATTTCTAAATTAAGATATAACTCTTATAAAAAAATATTACTTGAAATAGAAGAAAATAAGAGGAGGCTTTATAAATGAAAATTGCACCATCTTTATTATCAGCAGATTTTGCCAATTTAGAAAAAGAAGTAAGAGAAATAGAAAAAAGCGGTGCTGATTTATTGCATTTAGATATGATGGATGGGCATTTTGTTCCAAATTTAACATTTGGAGTACCTATTATAAATGCTATAAGAAAACATACAAAATTACCATTTGATATACACATGATGGTTTTTAATCCTGAAAAATATTTAGATGAATTAGAAAAAGTCAGAGTACAAATGATTTCATTTCATCAAGAAGCAAGTATTCACCAAGATCGCATAATTCAGGAAATCAAAGAAAGAAAAATAAAAGCAGGAATAGCTATTAATCCCGCAACATCAATTAATAACATAGAACCGATTTTACCTATTTTGGATTATGTTTTAATAATGAGTGTAAATCCGGGATTCGGTGGCCAAAAATTCATATACTATACACTCGAAAAAGTAAAAAAACTCAAAAAAATAATACAAAATAACGGATATAATACTTTGATTGAAGTTGACGGAGGAATCAAAGCAGAAAATATTCAATTGTTAAAAGATGCCGGAGCTGATATTTGTGTTGCAGGATCGGCAGTGTTCGGTAAGCCTGATAGAAAAAAAGCTATAGACATACTCAAAATATAAAGATCCGTTTAGGGTCTTTTTTATTATAAAAGAGGAAAAACATGGGATATATTAAACACTATATAAACTCTTACAATTTACGTATTATATCAACGGATCTTACGGGAATTACACAAAATGTACAAAAATTACATAAATTATCTGCATTTTCTGCAACAATTTTATCCAAAGTATTTTTAAGTACAGTACTATTGGCAAAAGACTTTAAAAATAAAGAATCTATTTCATTACAATGGCAAACAAACAGCCCGTTAGGAATAATATTTGCAGATGCATATAATGTAAATTATTTAAGAGGATATATTAAAACTTCTCAAGAAAATTTAATAAAAGAAAAAAACGAAAAAGAATTCCTTGCGAAATATAAAGGTATTTTATCAATAAATAAATACTCACTACTTAAACATCCTTTTAAAAGTATTATAAAAACTACAGAAAATTCAATTGATAAAATATTTACAGATTTTACAATTAAATCAGAACAAATAGAGTCCGAATTTCATACAAATGTCGACACGAATATAAATGGACAAATAACAAAAGCAAGCGGTTTTTTAATTCAATTATTACCCCAAGGGAATATGAAAAAATTTAAAGAAATAAATGAATTATATAAAAATCAAACGTTAGATGAACTAATAAAAAAAGAAAATTTTGAATTAATATATGAGACAAAAATAAAATATAAATGCACCTGCTCAAGAGAAAAAGTTTTTTCTTCTTTAAAACTTCTTTCACAGTCGGAACAAAATGAATTGTTAAAAAGAGGAGCAATTGAAATTACATGTAATGGCTGTGGTAAAAATTATAATTTTACAAAAAATGATATATTAAATCTCATAAAAACGGAGAATAACAATGAATAAATTAGCGTTTATAGGCGGAAGCGGTATTTATGACCCTAAAATTTTAGAAAAAACAGAACAAAAAAAAATTGAAACTCCTTACGGAATTTCATACTATACTTCTGGTATATATAAAAATAAAGAAATAATTTTCATGGCACGTCATGGAAATAAACATACTGTTCCTCCTCATAAAATTAATTATAGAGCAAATATATATGCATTAAAAATACTAGGTGTAACGGCAATTATTTCCACATCTGCAGTAGGTAGTTTGACTTTAAAATATAAGTTGGGAGATTTTATATTGATAAATCAATTTATAGACATGACTAAAATGAGAGAAAATACTTTTTTTGATGGTATTTTACATGGAGTAGCTCATGTAGATATGACAGAACCATATTCTCCTGAAATAAGAGAATTAATATTAAAAGAGGCAAATAAACTTAATATTACAATACATAACGGAGGAACTTATATTTGTACAGAAGGTCCAAGATTTGAAACACCTGCAGAAATAAAAATGTTTAAAAAATTTGGTGCAACCGTTGTCGGCATGACAAATGTACCTGAATGCCAACTTGCAAGAGAAGCAGGTATTGCATATGCAACCATATGTATGATTACAAATTTTGCTGCAGGAATTTCAAAAAACATAATAACACAAGACGAAGTATTTGAATGTATGAATAAAAACTCCATAAAATTTCAAAACATCTTAAAAAATATAGCCGATATATATATAGAAAATCCTGAAAAATTTACAAATAAAAATATTCCACATGCAGAGGTTATTAAATTATGAATGCAATAAAATGGAACAATAATGAACTTATTATTTTGGACCAGCGTAAATTACCTTTAACAACATCTTATATAAAATGTAAATCATATAAAACTGTAATTGATGCAATATATACATTATCAGTACGAGGTGCACCTTTAATAGGTATAGCTGCCGCTTATGGAATGGTATTAGCTGCAATAGAATCACAAAAACTTCCTAAAAGCGGACAAAAAGATTTTATAATAAATGCAGGTAACAAATTGAAAAATACCAGACCTACCGCAGTTAATTTATCCTTAGTTATAAATAAAATACTTAAACTAACAGAAAAAAGCGATTTAAAAAATATTATAAATATCTTATTAAAAGAAGCCACCGATATAGATAAAGAAGATCAAATATTATGCGATAAAATTGCAAATAACGGTGTTGAACTATTTAAAAATAAAACAAATTTAAAAATTTTAACACATTGTAATACAGGTTCACTAGCAACCCAGGGTATAGGAACTGCATTGGGGATTATAAAAAAACTCAATCTGAATAAACAAATAAAGTGTATTTATATAGATGAAACACGACCGTTATTACAAGGATCACGTTTAACAGCATATGAATTGAATAATGAAAAAGTACCTTGTAAACTTATAACAGACAGTACAGCTGCATTTATATTAAAAAAAGAAAAAATAGATGCCGTAATAGTTGGAGCCGATAGAATTGCATCTAACGGTGATACCGCAAATAAAATAGGTACATACGGATTGGCTATAGCAGCAAAATTTCATAACATACCTTTTTATATAGCGGCACCTTCGTCTACATTTGATTTTAATCTAAAAAACGGAAATCAAATTATAATTGAAGAGCGCGACTCAAAAGAAATAAAAGAGTATAATAATAAAGAAATATCACCAAAAGAAATTGATGTATATAATCCGGCGTTTGATGTAACAGATAATACGCTGATAACCGGTTTTATTACTGAAAAAGAAATATTGTACCCTCCATACGATATATCTTTTTTAAAACTTAAATAAAAATATATAAAGGGAGATAATATGTCAATATTAATAAAAAATGTAGATATATATGTAAATAATAAAATCAAGACTAAACAAAATATTGCAATAAAAAATAATAGAATAAAGAATTTCCCAATTAGTCCTGATGAAACTGAATATGATGAAATAATAAACGGTAATGGTATGTTGGCAATCCCGGGATTTGTAAATACTCATACACATGTTGCAATGACTCTTTTTAGAAGTTATGCGGATGATATGGCGCTGATGGATTGGTTACAAACAAAAATATGGCCTGCTGAAGATCATTTAGATAATGATATTGTTTATTGGGGAAGTATGCTGGCATTTGCCGAAATGATAAGAGGCGGAACAACTGCATTTTGCGATATGTATATGTTTATGGATTCTTGCGCAAAAGCTGCTGAGAAAGCCGGAATAAGAGGTAATATTGCACGTGGACTATCCGGAATAAGCCCAAATGCAGACCAAGCCTTACAAGAAAATATAGAATTATATAAAAATTGGAATAATGCAGATAATGGACGTTTTAAAGTAATGTTAGGACCACATGCACCATATACATGCCCTCCATACTACTTAAAAAAAGTTTGTAAAGTAGCAGAAAAAGAAAATATGCCTATACATATACATTTAGCAGAAACTTTAAATGAAGTAAATGACTGTATAAAACAATACAGTATGACACCGATAGAATTAATGAACAATATAGGTTTATTTGATTATCCTACACTGGCAGCACATTGCATATATGTAAACGATAATGATATAAACATATTATCTAAAAAAAATGTAAAAGTTGCACATAATCCCGGCAGTAATTTAAAATTAGCATCGGGAATATCACCTATAACTAAAATAATAAAAAAAGGAATAACAGTAGGACTTGGAACTGATGGAGCATCCAGCAATAATAAATTAGATATGTATTCAGAAATGAGATTGGCAGCTTTGATTCATAAAGCGAATACATTGGATCCGTACGCAATTACATCAAAAGAAGCTATCAATCTTGCAACAAAAAATGGTGCAAAATGTTTAGGATATTCAGATTTAGGTGAACTTAAAGAAGGCTATTTAGCAGATATACAATTAATAGATCGAACAGGATTTCATTGGAAGCCTCGTTTAAATGATATTTCACTATTAGTTTATGCCGGAAATTCTTTTGATGTAAATACAGTTATAATTCATGGGAAAACTGTTATGAAAAATAAAGAACTTTTAACTATAGATACAGAAAAATTAGATTATGAAATTTCACGTGTAATAAAAAAATTATATTCATTTGAACATTAATGTCAAAATATTTGCTTTCTAAGTACAATTAGTTCCGATAATCTTAAATTATCGGAACTAATTGTACAATAACTTGGTAAAAATATGAATAACAAACATTTCTATTTAAAAAAAATAATAAACAGTACATTACTTTCAAATAAATCCTTATCTACACTTTCAGAAACAAAATCTGAAAATACTATTAATGCTTACGAATCAGATTGGGATGACTTTTGCAATTGGTGTATTTATAATAAATTTTCTGCTTTTCCTGCAACTTCGGAAACTGTTGTTAATTATATAAATGATTTAGCTGACTATGCGAAATCATCAACAATAAAAAGACGTGTAAGTGCAATCTCCGAAAATTACAATGCTGCTATAGCTTCAGGAATAAACGTAAATAATCCCTGTAAAAATTGGATTATAAAGGAAGCTTTAATAGGACTCAATCGAAAAAAAGGTACACGGCAAAAAGGTAAAACTCCTCTTTATTGGGAAGACTTGAAAAAAATAATAGTTACAATGAATTTATCATGCTTAACCGATATAAGAGATAAAGCGATATTACTTTTAGGTTTTATGGGTGCATTTAGGAGAAGTGAATTAACATCTTTAGAATTAAATGATATTACATTTGTTCCTCAAGGTATTATAATTACAGTTAAAGAATCTAAAACCGATCAAGAAAAAGCCGGACAAACTATAGGCATACCCTATCTTGAAGATAAAAATATGTGTGCCGTTTCTGCTCTTAAATTATGGATAAAAGAAGCACATATCACTAAAGGACCCTTGTTTCGTCGTTTACTGAAAAATGGAAAAACATCTGATAATGCATTAAGTGATAAAAGTGTAAATTTAATTGTAAAAAAATATGTAAATAAAATAGGATTACAAAAAGAATTATATGGTGCTCATAGTTTACGACATGGTTTTGCAACATTTGCGGCAATGAACGGCATTGAAGAACGAATAATAATGAAACAAACACGTCATCATTCTGTTGAAATGGTACGTCATTATATAAATGAAGCTGATTTATTTATTAACAATCCTATTTCCATTATTTTTAACAAAACATAAAAAAGAACACTTGTTTGTTTAGCACTACCGGCAATCAAACAAACAAGTGTTCTTTTTACTATTCAGGAAGTTTTATAATTTTACCCGGAATTATCTTTCCCGGATCTTCTATTTTATTTATTTTCTGTATTTCATATATATACTTTCTTATATCCTTATCAGTTCCCACATTACGTTTTGCTACATCCCATAAAGTTTCGTTTTCTTCAATCATTACTTCTTTGTATTTCTTTTCTTGCAATGTATATGCATTAACTATAAATCCATAAAAACATATACTTATTAATAAAAAAACTATTATTTTTTTCATGAAATTCACCACTTCCAAGTAGAACATATTTTCTCAGAACAAATATTCTGTAATTATTATATACCAGAATATTTGTTTGGTCAATATGCTTTGAAATGTTTGTTCGGGAACATGTGTTTGAATTATTTTTTTTACTATAGTATAATTATTAATATACTATAATTTATATAGGAGGTCGTTGTGAATACAAAAACTATGCGTAAACTTACTTCTCGTGAGCAAAGTATACTTGACTTTATTCGAAGAAAAATTGAAGACTCAAATTTTCCTCCTACTGTAAGAGAAATTTGTCAAGCTGTAGGTTTAAAATCTACATCTACAGTACATGGATATTTAACACGCTTGGAAGAACTTGGTGTTATAAAAAGAAACCCCTCAAGTTCACGTGCTATTGAACTGATAGATCATAACGAATCATGGAAATCAAAAAAAATGTTGCCGATGCCGGTTGTGGGTGCAGTACGAGCCGGAGAACCTGTTTTTGCAGATGAACATATTGAAACAGTTTTTCCATTACCCGCTGAAATGATTGGAAGTAACGGAAACTGTTTTATACTTGTTGTTCGTGGAGATAGTATGATTAATGCAGGCATTTATGAAGGTGATTATCTTATTGTTTCTGAACAAAATACCGCAAATGATGGAGATATCGTTGTTGCTTTAGTAGATAATGAAGATGCTACAGTAAAACGTTTTTATAAAAAAACGGATTATGTCTTACTTAAACCTGAAAATGATAATTATGAACCGATTATTTCAAGAAATGTAATTATAAGAGGTAAAGTAATCGGACTTTATAGAAATATATAATAAAAAGCTTTTAATAGTATAAACGAGATATAAATTCAATCTCATTACTATTAAAAGCTTTTTTACATATCCGATTTTACATATCCGACAAAATAATTTTATCTTCTTTTAATATTATTTTTCTATCTTTCAGCAAATTCCCTATAGCACGCTTAAATGCACTTTTACTTATTCCTAAAGTTGATTTAATAATCACAGGATCGCTTTTATCGGTTAATTTCATTTCTCCGTTATTTTTTTTCATAAATTCATAAATGTTTTCCGCATCTAAGCTCATAGCTTTTTCTTTTACCGGTCTTATTGAAATATTTAATCTTCCATCATCTCTTATATATGTTACTCGACCGATTATTTTTTGTCCCATTTTTAAATCATTAGGCATATTTTCCTTATATAAAAATGCAATCCACTTTTCCCTTGTAATTATAAATGCACCGGATTCGGTAATATTATAAACAGTACCTTCAACTTTGCCTCCAACTTTAATACCATAACATTTTGAGGCAATTTTTAAAATTTCTTTATCTACATGCATAGTTGTTGCCAATCTGCCTGTTTTATCTAAATATAATTTTACCCAAATTTTCTGTCCTACTTCAATCTTACCTTCAGTTTCTGTAAACGGAAGAAAAATTCCTCTTTCAGTACCCACATCTACAAAAGCACCGAATCTGGTTTTTAAAATAACTTCTACATATCCTATTCCATTAATTTCAATCTGTGGCAAATGCATACTTGCAGTTAATCTATGATGTTTATCATTATAAATAAAAACTTTTATTTTTTCTCCTATTTCAACATCACGAGTTTGTTGACCTTTATGCAATAAAATATCATCCGATGTATTTCCTGTTCCGGCTGATAAAAAAGCACCAAAATCACTTTTTCTTACAACCTCAAGACACTCTATAGAATTTTCCTTAATAGAGTCTTGTTTATTCAAATCATTTATATCATTCATTTTACACCGTCATTATCTTCAAAAACTTCAATAGGCGCATCTTGCCATAATTGATCCAATTGTACTCTTTGTCTCTCTTCATATGAAAAAATATGTAAAATCACATTACTGAAATCCATCAAAATCCAATCACCCTCTTTATACCCTTCTTTATGGAGTGCATGTATTACGTCATTTTGTAATTTTATTTCTACATTATCTGCCAAAGATTGTCCATGTTTTTTATTCATACTTGTACAAACAATAAAATAATCGGCAATTGATGTTACATCGGTAACGTGAAAAATTTTAATATCCAAACCCTTTTTTTCAGAAAGTGCTTTACATATAGTTTCTACAATTTGATCCATAAAATCTCCCTCATTTGTTTAAAGTCAATGCAATAGTTTTTTGCAATTCATTTTGATTTACAATCCAAACTTTATTTTTATTAATTAATTGTTCTTCACCGGGAAGAATTACAAAATTTGAATTTTCTTCTTTACTATTAATTAATTTCAATATAAAATCAGATGCTTCTTTCGAAGAAATATTACTTTCTTTAGGTTTCCAAAAATAATATGCTCCTATTTTATTTATAAATGAAAAATTATTACCATATTTTCTTATTAAAGATTTTGCCAATCTTTCTTGGTGCTGAATTCTCTCAATTTCATTTTGTTCATCAATATATCTTATATAAGCCAACATTTCGGAGTTACTTAATTGTTGATAACCTTGTTTAAGTTGAATATCATAATTTCCTTCTGAGTCTGTATGCTCCATCTGTTTCTCGACATAAAAATCAAAATTTTTTGAAAATTTCGTACTTTCAATAAAAGAATTATAATCGAAAACAGCATATTTATCTATTTTAATATGCAACAGATTTTCAATCGCAGATTTCACTCCATCCGCTCCATTTTCAACTAATGTTTCTTTTAATAAAACATCTTTATCTTCTTTGGTATTGTTTATTTTTGTGTTTGAAGGAAATGAAATAATTGTAAATCCATCCGAGTTATCTATAAGTGATACAACGGCTATAGCATCAGCATTTTTATTTTCATCTTCACCTATTAACAAATAATAAACCGGCTTTTCTTCAGTTTGTTTTTCCCAAAAAAATAATTTATCTTTTACTTTCCAAACACCGAAAGAAATTCCTGAAATTAATATTATAAAGCATAACAAAAAAATAAATATTTTTTTATATTTAATTTTACTTTTATTTTTTCTTTCTTTTAAACGTCTATTTTTTATATTTATCATCTTGTTCACAAATTAAATAATTTCTCCCAAAAAATGTTAATTCATAAATATATTCATTTTTATCCAGTAAAAATTTTATTGTTGAATTATATGCTGCAATTACTGCTTTATTTAAATCTTGATCGGCTGTTTTTCTTAATTCATCTACTCCGGGAAAATCTCTTGAAGGTTCAATATAATCAGCTAAAAATATAATTTTTTCTAAAACACTCATATCGGGCTTTCCTGTTGTATGATAAAATATTGCATTTTGTATTTCTTCATCAAAAATATTATATTCCTCTTCGATTAAAATACTTCCTGCCGGTCCATGAAGTATCGCTTTGCTCTTTCTTGCCAAATCATTAAAAGCAATACCTTTAGAATCAATTAACTGATTCATTTTCTCCAATGAAATTTCTTTCGCACTGTCATGCAATAAACCGGCTAAATAAGCTTTTCCTGAATCTGCATTGTATTTTATTGCTAATTTTTTTGCAACTTCAGCCGTCCCTACTGAATGAATATAACGTTTATGAGATAAATTAGTTTTCAATTTTTCTTGTATTTTTTGAATATCTATATTCAACGAAAAAATCCCCTTTTTACTTATATAAATTAAATTTATGTATAATCTCAATAACTTTATCAGGTATGTAATATTTTACTGAACGATTATCTTTTATCATATTTCTTAAAATTGTTGATGAAATATCAACTTTAGGTATTCTTAATCTATGTATTTTGGTTTTTCCCAATTCATCAAAAGACATTATAGATTTTAAAAGCAATTTTTCATCACCTGAACGTTCTACGCAAATAAAATCACATAATGTCAATAATTCCATATTATGTTTCCAATTAGGCAAATCTGCTATCGCATCGGAACCCGCAATAAAAAATATTCTATATTTTTCTTTCATAATATCTTTTAATTCGTGTATTGTATTAACGGTATATGACGGCCCATTACGATTAATTTCAATAGGTGAAATATCAAACTTATAGTTATCTTCAATTGCAATCTTCACCATTTCATATCTCACAAATTTATTTATATTATGCATACTTTTGTTTGGCGTATCGCCTGACGGAATAAAAATCACTTTTTCAAGATTAAATTTTTGACATGCGGCTTCTGCAATAATTAAATGTCCTATATGTATCGGATTAAATGAGCCTCCAAATATACCTATTCGCTTTTCCATAATTAAATAATCATTTCTATAAAAATTACAACTATACTACCATAAATAAACAGCTGAAAATAATGAAATAATTCAAATTTTCCTTTTTCCGTATTAATATAGTAATGAATTAAACTTTTTATTTTTGTAAAAATACTGATTTTCATTCTCGTATTTGTCCGTTACCGAATACTTTATATTTATACGTTACTAAATCTTCTAGTCCTACAGGACCTCTTACATGTAGCTTTTGAGTACTTATACCTATTTCAGATCCGAATCCAAATTGAAATCCGTCTGTAAATCTAGTGGAAGCATTCATATATATAACGGCAGCATCAATATTATTCATAAACTTTGCTGCATTATCTAAATTTTCAGTAACAATACATTCTGAATGATGAGTTGTATATTTTTGTATATGTTCAATAGCTTCATTCATAGATTTTACGACTTTTACCGATAAAATTAAATCATTATATTCCGTTTCCCAATCTTTTTCAGTAGCAACGGAAATTGAAGAATATAACTTTTTACAAGTTTCATCTCCCCTTATTTCTACATTATTTTTAATTAATTCAGGAAATACTTTATTAATAAATTTTTCAGCAATGTCTTTATGTATTAAAAGAGTTTCCATTGCATTACAAACCGAAGGTCTCTGAACTTTAGCATTAATAATAATTTTTACCGCTTTTTCCAAATCAGCTTCGCTATCTACATAGGTATGACATACGCCGCTACCTGTTTCTATAACCGGTACAATACTGTTTTCCGTAATAAATTTAATTAAATTACTACTTCCACGCGGAATAACTAAATCAATATATTTTTTAGCTTTTAAAATAATCGGTACAAGTTTACGATTTGAATCAGTCAAACTATACACAATATTTTTTGAAAGATTTTGATTTACTAATGCATCATGTAAAATTTCAGTTAAAGCTATATTCGTATAATGAGCTTCTTTACCTCCACGTAGTACACATGCATTTCCGCTTTTTATACAAAGTGCTGCCGAATCTATTGTTACATTCGGACGTGATTCATAAATTATAGAAATAACTCCAAAAGGAACGGTAGTTTTTATAAGTTCTATACCGTTTTTCAAAATACTATGTGCACGAATTTTTTTACACGGATCGGATAATTTAATCAATGCTTTCACGCTCATAGATATATCTGAAAGTTTTGCATCATCTAATGCCAATCTTTCTATCATAGCATTCGATAATCCATTTATTTTTGCATTTTCTATATCTTTTGCATTTTCTCTTAATATAGTTTCTTTTTTCAATAATAATAATTTCGCTATGTCTTGAAGTATTTTATTTTTCTTTACTTCACTAAGATTTATTAATTGTAAAGACGCTTGCTTAACTGATTGTAAATTTAAAAATAATTCATTTTCAGTCATACGGCTTCTCCTTAATACATAATCAACAAATTATCACGATGTATAACTGTATTATATGGTGCAGGCTCACCAAGTATTTTATCCAATTCTTCCGTATGAAAACCTTTCATTCGTTGTATATCATGACTTGTATAATGAGATATTCCTCTGGCTATTTCCTTTTCTCCAAAATAAACCGATACAGTATCTCCGTCTTCAAAAGTTCCGATTACATCTATAATTCCTACAGGAAGTAAACTTGAACCTTTATTTATAAGTGCATTATAACATCCTTGATCTATAAGTATTTTGCCTTTAATTTCTGAACCTATTATAATTTTCCTACGCTTTAATTGTGGATGAACATTATCTGCTATAAAATACGTTCCAAGTCTTTCACCATTCATCAATTTATAAATTATATTCTTTGTATGGCTGTTTGCTATTACCGTATCTATACCGGAATGTGCACAAATTTCAACAGCCTGCATTTTTGTATACATACCTCCGGTTCCCCTTGCGGTACCTGCACTTCCTGCTATTTTAAACAATTCACGTGTAAATTGCGGTACTTCATGAATCAGTTTGGCTTTAGGGTTGTTTTTAGGATCTTCTGAATACATACCTTCTATATCCGAAAGAATGATTAATAAATCCGCCTCACATATACTCGCAACAATTGCAGATAAGGTATCATTATCTCCTATTTTTATTTCATCAACACTTACGGCATCATTTTCATTAATTATCGGTACAATACCAAGTTCAAGAAGAGAACTTAAAGTTCCCTTCATGTGAAGATATCTTTTACTACTTAAAGAATCTCCCTTTGTCATTAATACTTGACCTATAATTTGTCCATATCTATGAAAATAGTTTTCATACAATCCCATTAATGCACATTGTCCAACTGCAGCAACAGCTTGTTTATAGGGTAAGAAATCAGGTTTTTTCTCAAATCTGAGTATCGGTAAACCTATTCCTATTGCTCCTGAAGATACAAGAATAACTTGATTACCCCTATTTTTTAAATCTACAATTTGAGAAACTAAATGATCAATAAATTGTAAATTTGCTTTACCGTTTTTATAAGTTAAAGAACTTGTTCCAACTTTAATGACAATTTTTTTTTTGGTTTTTATTCGCTGCCTTGATAATTCATCATGGTAGTTCATAATGACTTTTTTCCTTTTTTTGCTTAAATAAAATACAATTTCTTCCTATAACTTGCACTAATTCGCAGGATAATTTTTCAGATAAAAACTTTGCAGTATTATTTATATCTTCTACAGAATTTTGATTAATTTTTACCTTAATCAACTCTCTTGCTTTAAGTGCACTAAAAATACTTTCAATCACAGATTCTTCAATACCGTTTTTACCTATTTGTACTACCGCCGGAAATTTAGAGGCAATACCCTTTAAATACTGTTTTTGTTTTCCAGTAAGCATTTTATTCTCCTTCTTTATCTTCATTATTATTTTCTGAAAATGTAAATTCAAATCCATACAAATCTACAGTATCGCCTTCTTTTACGCCTTCTTTTATAAGCAATTTGTCAAGTCCCATAAAATGCCAACTGCGTTCAAAATGACGTAATGATACAGGATTATCAAAATTTGTCATAGAAACTAATTTTTCTAAACGTTTTCCTTTTACTTTATATACATTATCGACACATTCCACTGTAAATTCAATTTTAGGAATTTCATAAACTATTGTTCTGTTTGGAGCTGGTATTTCTTGTTCAGGTATTTCTTGCAACATCTTCCAAACAGCTTCCATCAATTCGGATATACCTTCTCCGGTCAATGTACAAATAGGAAAAATATCATATCCTTCAGCTTTGATTTTTGAACATAAATCATCCAATTTTTTATTATCTTGAATTAAATCTGTTTTATTAGCAGCAACAATTTGTTTCTTTTTTGTTAATACTGAACTGTACATTGCCAATTCTTTATTAATTATGTGAAAATCATCAAAAGGATCTCTACCTTCACTTCCGGCAGCATCCAATACATGAATAAGCAGTTTTGTGCGTTCTATATGTTTAAGAAACTGATCTCCCAATCCGCTTCCGTTACTTGCACCTTCAATTAAACCCGGTATATCCGCCATAACAAAATTACGAGATTCATCCAAACTTACCAAACCTAAAACAGGAGTTAAAGTAGTAAAATGATATTCTGCAACTTCAGGACGCGCGGCTGAAACTTTACGAATTAAACTTGATTTACCAACACTTGGAAATCCTAATAATCCTACATCTGCAAGAACTTTTAACTCAAGTTTAAGTTCCTTTTCTTCTCCCGGTTCACCTTTTTCTGCAAACATAGGTGCACGTACGGCACTTGTTGCGAAGTGAGAATTGCCTCTTCCTCCGCGACCGCCTTTAGCTAAAATTGCTTCTTGTCCTTCGTTAGTCATATCTGCAAGCAATTCATTTGTTTTTGCATCATAAACAACAGTTCCTAATGGAACTTCAATTATACAATCTTTACCCATTTTACCGAACATATCTTTCGGTCCGCCTCTTTCGCCACGTTCGGCAACAAATTTTTTACGACGTCTGAATGCCATCAACGTATTTATGTTTGAGGTAGCTCGTAAAATTACAGAACCTCCTTTACCTCCATCTCCACCGCTAGGACCTCCACGTGGAACATATTTTTCTCTACGAAATGAAACCATTCCGTCTCCACCGGCTCCTGATACAACAAAAATTCGTGCTCTATCTATAAACATTATTAACTCCTTCATATTTATTATTGTAATTATGTATTATTATCACTTCTTATAATTATATTTTATCACAAATATTCTATACTTCCGCTATCAATATAAAAAAACTGAAGATATTCATTGAATACCTTCAGAAAAATATTTATTTATATTTTTAAGGCTCATTATTTAAAATTTCAACAGCTCTTTTATAAACCGAATCAGTTTCAAAATTAAAAATTTCTCCCTTTTGTTCAACCTTTTCATCCGGTTCAATTCCTATTTTGTCAATTTTTCTACCTTTTGCAGTTTTATATTCTGCTATAGAAACCTTAAGTGCTGTTCCGTCAGAATTGGTTATTATAGATTGTACGGTTCCCTTTCCGAAACTTTTTTCTCCTATTACAATACCTTCTTTTTTATCTTGAACTGCACCTGCAAAAATTTCAGAAGCACTTGCACTATATTTATCAATTAAAACGACAATAGGATAAAAAGTTTTTACACCATCTATTTTATAAATTTTTTCATTTCCATTTTTAGGACAATAACTTACAACAGTCCCTTCATGAAGAAATTGATTTGAAACATCTACAACGGAATCTATTATCCCTCCAGGATTCATGCGTAAATCAATAATAAATTTTTTAGCACCTTTACTTTTTAAATCTGATAGTGCTGATTTAACTTCATCCGATGTTCTTGTTCCAAAAGAATAAATATGTATATATCCTATAGTATCAGTTGCCATATTGCTTTTTACGGTAGGTAAATTTATATCTTTTCGTTCTAATTTAATCTCTTTTTCAATACCGTTTCTTTTTACAGTCAAAAAAACTTCAGTTCCTGCTTTACCTCTTATCTTAGATGCAACTTGTGACAAATCGTTTTTATATATACTTTTCCGATTTACTTCTAAAATAATATCTCCGTTTAATATACCATTTTGCTTTGCCGAACTATTCTCAAGAACTCCCATAACAACAATATCTTCATTTTTATTTTTTCCTAAAATTATTCCAACTCCGGAATATTCTCCATTTGTTTCTTGTAATAAAGCTGAATATTCATCCTTATTTAAAAATATTGAATATGGATCATTTAAAGATTTCGTCATACCTTTTAATGCGCCTTCAAATAATTCTTTATCTGAAACATCTCGATAATAGTATCTTTTTATAATATTATAATTTTTCAGAAATTCAACTAGTTCTTTCGGATTACCTACACTGATAAAAATAATACATAATGAAATTAGTATTCCGCCTAAAATTCCTAAAATAAAATTAAATAAAGAATTATATTTTTTTGCAAATTTAATCATTATAGGTATCCCATAGGATCTACTGCCGATCCTCCTACTTGTACCTCAAAATGACAATGCGGTCCTGTAGAATTACCTGTGGAACCTGCATATGCTATTACAGTACCTTTAGATACACTTTGACCGTCACTAACTGCAAGTGAACTATTGTGCCCGTATAACGTAGTAATATTATTTCCATGATCGATAATTACTGTGTTTCCGTATCCATCTATCCAACCCGCATAAATAACGGTTCCGCTATCTGCAGCATGTATAGGAGTTCCATAATCTACACCTATATCTATTCCGGAGTGATAAATTGTCGTACCGAATATAGGATGTACACGATATCCAAATGGAGATGTAATCGGACCGTTACAAGGCCAACTCAAAGCACCTGTCCCTTGAGTATAACTACCGCCTGATTGTTGCGACTGAGTTTGTCTTTGACGAACTCTTTCATTAATCATCTCTCTAACTTGTTCACTACGTGCCAAAAGATCGTTTTCTAATTGTTGTGCAGCATCTTTATGAGTCTTTGCTTCATTTAATACGTCCTGCTGTTCACTCTTTTTCTTTGCTATCTCATCTGTAGTCTTTTTCGCTTCTTGTGCTAATTTTTCAAGCTCATTATGTTTAAGTTCAAGTTCAAATTTTTTGGCTTCAATTCCTGCTTTTTGTTGTTGTATATCTTTTATAAGATTAAAATCTGCACGTATTATTCGTTTTAACAATTCAACACGATTGGCAAAATCACTGAAATTTTTCGATCCTACAATTACTTCCAAATAACTCAATTGTCCGTTCATATAAATTGCACGTACACGTTTATTTAAAATATTTTGACGTTTTACCAATTCATTTTGTGCTTTTTGTATTTCATTTTCAGTTTGTTTTATTTGTTCATTAATTTGATTTTTTTGTTTTTCTATATCTTTAAGCTTTTGTGTTGCACTATCCAATTCAGCTTGTATTGCACGTAATTTTGTACTTACTTCCTCAATAATAGATTGCCAAGAAGCTTGAGTCGATCTTGATTCATCAATTTGACTCTGTATTGTTGATAATTCGTTTTCTAAATCATCAGCAAATACACTATACATTGAAGATGAAAATGTAAGTGAACCTATTAATACTGCAATTAATATTTTCTTTCTTTTATTCATATTATACCTTCATATATTTTCTTAAAGAAATAGCACTGCCCAATACACCTATAATTATTCCAAATAAAATAATTATACCTGCAACATAAAACATAAAAGGAAAAACATTAATTGTCGGAACAAACACAAGTCCGGCGTTAAAAATAGCATTTACTACATACTGATACCCTTGCCATAAAATAATTGATGCTATAACTGAACCTATAAATCCTATTACTATTCCTTCGAAAATAAAAGGCCATCTTATAAATCCGTTAGTTGCACCTACATATTTCATTATTTGTATTTCTCTACGTCTTGCAAACACTGTCAATCTTATAGTATTTGAAATAATAAATAATTCGGCTGCCGCCAAAAATCCCATTAAAATAATTCCGCTAATACGAATAATCTGCGCAATTTTATATAATTGCTCAATAATATCCTGTCCATACTGTACTCCGTCTACTCCAGGATATTTTTTTACAATGTCTACAGATTTTTTAAGTGCTTCAGGATTTGAAAAAGATATTCTATATGATGCAGGCAGGGGATTTCCATTTATTGAGTCAAGTAATCCTGACTGTTCTCCCATACGTTCTCTAAATTCTGCCATTGCTTGATCTTTATTTGTAAATTTTATTTCTTTCAATTCAGGTAGAGCTTTTAACTTTTTACCAATATCCATAACTTGTGAGGTGGTAAGACCATCTTTCATATATACACTCATTTCAACCTGATCTTCCAAATAAGATGCCATATGATTAATATTTAAAACTACACACAAAAAAGTTCCTAATATAAACATGGATAAAGTTACAGTTAAAATCGACGCCATCGTCATAAATCTATTTCGAAACAACGACTTTGTTGTTTCTGCTAAAAAGTAAGCTAAAGAACTAAACATGAATGTCATAGCCACCTTTCTTTACATCATTTACAATTAATCCATCTTCAATACTCACAACTCTTTTATGCATGGAATTAACTAATTCTTTATTGTGTGTAACCATAATTATAGTGGTACCCATATGGTTTATATGATTAAAAAGTTCCATGATTTCTTCAGATATAACAGGATCTAGATTTCCTGTAGGTTCATCTGCTATCAGAAGCAACGGCTGATTTACCAATGCTCTTGCTATAGCTATACGCTGTTGTTCTCCGCCGGATAATTTAGAAGGATAATCATTAGCTTTATTTTTCAATCCTACTAGACTCAAAACTTTCGCTACACGTTCTTTTATTTCTTTACTTTTTGTTCCTGTTACACGGAGAACAAATGCAATATTTTCAAAAACAGTTTTTTCTTGTAAAAGTCTGAAATCTTGAAAAACTATACCTAATTTTCTGCGATAATACGGTACTTCACTTCTGTTAAGATTTGTAATATCCACACCGTCTACAATAACTTTTCCGCTTGCAGGTGTAAGTTCATGTGTCAACATTTTAACAAAAGTTGATTTTCCAGCACCGCTAGGTCCTACAATAAATACAAATTCACCTTTATCTATTTTTATATTAATATTCCTTAGTGCAGTATGCTTGCTATCATATTGCATAGATACATTATCAAAAGTAATCATAAGTGCCTCATTTTTTTTGAATTAACAATTTTATTTTTTCAACTATATTTGAAGATGTTAATCCATATTTTTCCAGTAAATCATTTGCTTTACCTGATTCACCGAATGTATCATTAATACCTATCATATCCATTATAGTGGGTTTTTCAAGAGATAGTACTTCGGAAACTGCACTACCCAATCCACCGATGACAGAATGTTCTTCACAAGTCAATATTGCTCCGGTTTCGACTGCAGCTTTTAAAATAGCATCTTTATCAATAGGTTTTATTGAACTCATGTTTATAACCCTTACCGAAATATTTTCTTTTTCAAGAACTTCAGCAGCTTGAACAGCTTTTTCAACCATTATACCGCAAGCTATAACCGTAATATCTTTACCTTCATGTAAAACGGTACTTTTCCCAGGAACAAACACTGTGTTTGACGGCATAACTTCACCAACTTTTGAGCGTCCCATTCTTATATAAACAGGTCCTTTATGTTCAACTGCCCAAGATACAATTGCCTTTGTTTCACAAGCATCTGCAGGTACAGTTACATACATATTTGGAAGTACACGCATTAATGCTATATCTTCAAGCATTTGATGTGTTGCACCATCTTCACCTACAGTAAGACCTGAATGAGTTACTGCAACTTTAACATTTAAATTGGGATAACAAACAGAATTACGAATTTGCTCATAAGCTCGCCCGGCTCCAAAAACTGCAAATGTAGATGCAAAGGGAATTTTTCCTGTAGTTGCCAATCCTGCAGCAACACCCATCATATTCTGTTCAGCAATTCCGGTATTAAAAAATCGATTAGGAAATTCTTTTGCAAAAACTATTGTCTTAGTTGATGATGATAAATCAGCATCTAAAACTATAATATCTTTATTTCGATGCCCTAATTCTTTTAAAATTTCACCATATGCATCTCTAGTAGCCTTTGCCATCATTTCCCCTCCAATATTTTAATAAATCTTTCACATTGTTCTTCTGACGGAGCCTTTCCATGCCAACTTGCCAATCCTTCAATTTCCTGTATTCCTTTACCTTTTACAGTTTTCATAATAATCATAGTTGGTTTATTCTTATTTTTTTTAGCTTCCACAATAGCAGAATGCAATTCAACAAAACTATGTCCATTAACACAAATTGTATTCCAACCGAAAGATTTAAATTTTTCTTTAATCGGCAAAGATGACATTACATCTGTAATTTTTCCATCTATTTGTAATCCGTTATTATCTACAAATCCAATTAAATTATCTAATTTATAATGGCTTGCATACATTGCGGCTTCCCAAATTTGTCCTTCTTCAAGCTCACCGTCACCTAATATAGAAAATACTTTCCATGAGCCATTGTCAATTTTACCTGATAATGCTATTCCGCATGCAGCACTAAATCCTTGTCCCAACGATCCGGTTGTCATATCAATGCCCGGTGTATGTTTCATATCAGGATGACCTTGCAACATGCAGTTTACCTGCCTTAAATGATTTAATTCTTCTTTGTCAAAAAAACCTTTTTCTGCCAAAGCGGCATATACCGCCGGAGCTGCATGTCCCTTAGATAATACAAGTCTGTCACGATATTTATTATGTATGTCATTTGGAAAAATATTCATCTCTTTGAAATACAAAAGTGTTACTAAATCTGCAATGGAAAGAGATCCTCCGGTGTGTCCGGATTTTGCTTTAGTTATCATTTTTAAAATGCTTATTCGTATTTCTTTTGCTTTTTCCTCTAAATATAAAATTTCCTCAGAGGTTAGTGTGTTCATTAGGAAGTCCCCTTTCACTTGTAACAAGTTTTAATAATTTAACAGTTAAATTTGCTTTTTGGTTAAGAGAATTTAGGATTTCGATATTATAATCATTTTTGTTTCTTAGTTTTTTTATAATTTTACTATAAATTTCTTCGGCATTAAAATTACTAAGTTTAATTATAGAATTTTCTTTAATTGATTTTAAAAAATTATCTATCTTAGGATCATACGAAATCCCTATCACAGGAACTTTCATAATCGTTGCAAAAATCAGTGCATGTAACCTTACACCTATTAATAAATCCATATTACCTATTATAGACATTAATTCTTCAGACGTATAATTTCTATCTAAATGAAAAATATTTTTGCAATCAAGATTATCTATTTTATGCCCTATATTAAAATCTTCAGGATATTGCATAGGTATGAATATAATTTGATAATCTTTTAGTTTTTTTAATAAAATATTGAATTGTTTTATCCAATTATCCGAGTTATTCCAATTTCTCACACATATACCGATTTTTTTTGCTTTTAAATCAACTTTTTTAGCAGATAAAATAGCGCTCCCCTTATCTAAAAGTACAGGTTCAAGAGATAACACGGCATCCGCAGTAAGAAACAATTTCTTTTTAATTCCTAAATTTTTTAAAAATTTATACGATTCCGGATCACGCACAGTAATACCGTCTACATGTAATAAACACCATTTCAAAAAAAATTTAGTAAATCTATTCTTTACAGGACCTATTCCTTGAGCATATAAAAAAACTTTACACTTACATAAAATTCCAATCAAAATAATTGAAAGATAATACAGTATACTCTTTGAACTTGTTACATCTTGAAGTAAACTTCCGCCTCCACTTATTAATAATTGTGATTTCATTAATTCTTTAAAAATGCTTACCATTTTAAATCTGAAAATTGATTTAACATTAAAAGAATCAGTTGTATTTTTCGGATTTCCGGATATAACGGTAATTCCGGCTTCAGGATATTCTTTTTTTAAAGAACGAAGTATTGAAAAAAGCATAGCTTCGTCCCCGGCATTATTAAACCCGTAATAACCGGAAATAACAATATTACTTATTTGCATATTTTTCTCCGAAAAATTTTGTAATTTGAATTAAAAAAATTAATAAAATTGAAATAATAAAAATAGACAAAGACCCGAATAATAATCCATTCAATCCACGTATAAGGCTTAATATATAGGGACTTCTCATATGTGCAAATGTTTCAACTATAGAACCCTGTCCTATAGTAACTGCAACTATGAACAAGTAATGTAAAACTTGAGGCCATCTTCTATAAACAGCTGCTAATGCCAATAACACTGCAGGATGTCCAAACATAAACTCTTTTTGTCGAGGCCTTGCATATAATAAATTTTCCAACAATCTTCTAAATTGAATTTCTATATTAGATACAGGTGCACCGTTATTTCCGCTTCTACCTATAAACATATATGCTGCAAGTGCAAGTAGCATTAAAACTCCTAATATTCCTAGTTTTATAGGTACATTACAGAATTTTTTCAAAAATTCTGTAAATTCATCCGTATTCGTAATTGTTTTACCGAAAAACGGAAATTTTTGTATATAAATTATTGAAATTAATATGATTGGTAAAATAAATGTTAATTTTACACCTCTGAATATTTGCATTTCTACCAAAAAACGAACATCACCTAATAATCCGCTTACAAATAAAGCACCCAAAAGAGATAATATCCCTGATATCCAAAGTATAATCAAACTTTCAGTAAATAATTTAAACCAATTTTTTTCTTTTTTTTCTTTTATATTTAAGCAATATTGAATAAACAAAGTTACTATTACTACAGGCACCGAACAAGCTGAGCCTAATGCAGCAATTTGCAAGGGAATTACACTACCTTTTATAACATACATTGCTTCGAATATTATAAAAATAAGTAATTCAAGAATAAACCAAAATTTACGAATTTTAGGTAATACAAAAATAGATGTAATAACACATAATGAAATAGCCCCTAAAAGTGCTATACTACGCAAAACAATATTTGGAAAATAAAAATCAAAAACAGATGCTTTACCTATATTGAATCCATGTTCTAAAAGTCTATCTCTTACTCCGCTGATATAATATGCATTGGTCTCGGATAAAGTTTTTTCTTTATTTGGAAACTTATAAGACGGAAACAAATTCATTCTTATATTTCGTTCTATATCACTGATATAAAATCTTGATTCCGCTTCATCAGGTGTAATTTTTATAAGTTCATCCTTCGGCATTGCATAAACACGAATAATATTATAATTCGTATCTTTAGCCATATTAAGTATTCCGTCTTGACGTTCAAATCCCAATTGATTTTGAGCCTCTATTAAAGCAACCGGAATATTTCTTTTCTTCAATTCATTTGTAAAATAAGATAATTGATCTTTATATCCAAATGCTTGCTTTCCTTGAAACAATACAGCACTGATATTTTGAGAATAATCAATAGTTTCAATAAGTTGTTCCGCTATTTCTTTACTCATATGAGGAACATTAAGAGGACGTATTACAGCCATAAATCCGGCTTTTTTTACCGAATCCAAATCTGTTTTAAATATTCCTAACGGCAAATGAATGAATTGACTGTAATTTGCCTTTACATCAATTGTTATTTTATTATTCAAATTTATAATTTTAATATTTTCAGAAGGTATTCTGAGTTTAAGCGATTTTTTTAAATCATCAAATACACTTAGGCTATCTTCAGAAGTACCTTGTTGAAGATAAATATGATCGGATTCAATTATATTATCATTATCTGGATTTATTAATTGACTCCCTTTATAAACAAAAATTTTACCGTTGTTTTGTAAATTTTCTACTGTTTCTTCATAAACTGCCAATGATGTGATTCCGCTATTTTTATATAATCTAAACAAATCATCAGTAGATGTATTTTCTACTGATGCTCGTTCAATAATATTTTTATAGTCATAAACCATCTCGACAGTTTTTGCATTATTTTCAACGGTATATCGTTGAAATGATATTAAAGCTGCAGCCAAAATTCCTATTATCACAAAAAAACTTAAAATTTTAAATGCAGATTTTTCTACAAAATTCATTATTCTTTCACCTTTATGAATTATTTATTAATTTTACTCTTTAAAAATCCCTCTATAAATGGATTCAAATCGCCGTCCATCACTGCCTGTACATTTCCTGTTTCCACTCCGGTCCTATTATCCTTGACAAGAGTATATGGTTGAAATACATATGAACGAATTTGACTTCCCCATTCAATAGCTTGTTGCTCTCCTTGTATATTCTTTTTTAATTGTTCATGTTTTTTCATTTCCAATTCAAACAACTTGGCTCTTAAAATACGTAAACATTGCTCTTTATTTTGAGTTTGAGAGCGTTCATTTTGACATGCAGCTACTATACCTGTAGGTAAATGAGTCATTCGAACGGCGGAACTTGTTTTATTAACGTGCTGTCCACCGGCACCGCTGGCTCTATAATAATCCACACGAACATCGTTCATATTCAAATCTACTTCTATATCATCGCTGATTTCAGGCATTACATCAACCGCAGAAAACGAAGTATGACGACGCTTAGCGGCATCAAAAGGAGAAATTCTTACCAATCTATGAACTCCTTTTTCAGATTTCAAAAGACCGTATGCAAATTCACCTTTTATAATATATTCTGCGCTTTTAATACCTGCTTCATCACCGGGAAGCATATTAAGTTCTTCAATTCCGTACCCTTCAGATTCTGCCCATTTTATATACATACGTATAAGCATTTCTGTCCAATCTTGAGCTTCAGTTCCTCCGGCACCTGCATGAAAGGTAATAATGGCATTATTCGTATCATATTCTTCATTTAAAAGAAGTTCTATTTCTTTTTTATTTAAAATAGCTGAAAGCTCTTCAATCTCTTGTTTTAAATCACCTTCCATGCCTTGATCATCTTCTTCAATCGCCATGTCTAATAACTCTTGTAAGGATTCTGCTCGTTCAAACAGTTTTGTATACGTTTCATATGCATCCTTTGCTTGCGTGGCTTTTTGCGATATTGCTCTGGCTTTTTCGGAATCATCCCAAAAAGACGGGTCACTCATCTGAATATCATAACTTCTAATTGTCTCTTTTAATCTAGGCAAGTCAAAGTGAATCCCTGATTTCTTTTTCGTGATTAAGAAGTTCGGTAAGGTTTTTTTTCAAATCTTCCAACATATTTATCATCTCTCTTTCGAGTTTTTATTTTTATTAATTTTCATCAACATAATGTTCTGTGGCATCTTTTAAATGATCTTCCGTTTTAGGCACATTAGTTATGTTATTTTGATCATTTTCCACACGAACTTGAATATGATAGAGATACATTATTATCATCTCAACCATCGCATGTTGCATTTCTTCAAACATATCAAAAGCTTCCACTTTATATTCGATAATTGGATTTCTCTGACCATATGAACGCAATCCGATACCTTCTTTAAGCATATCCATATCGTCAAGATGTTCCATCCATTTTGAATCGATAACCTTAAGCATTACAGCTTTTTCAAGTTCTCTCATCAAAGGAGCACCTATAGAATTTTCTCTATTTTCATATGTTTTATGTGCAAATTCAATCAACGTTTTTTCTACATCTTCACGTGATAAATTTTCTGCTTGTTCAACAGTAATTTCTCCGGGAATTAAAAAGTATTTTTCACAATATTTTATTAATTCTTCAAAATCCCATTCTTCCGGATAAACTTTAGGATCAACGTAAATATTCATAGCATCTGATATTAATCCATCAATCATTGCTAATATTTGTTCTTTGAGATTTTCACCTATAAGAACCTTGTGACGTTGTTCATAAATTACTTTACGTTGTTGATTCATAACATCATCATATTCCAATACATATTTACGTATATCAAAATTACGGTTTTCTACACGTTTTTGTGCTTTTCTGATTGCATTGGAAACCATTTTACTTTTAATTTCTTCATCGTCTTCCAATCCCATCTTGTCCATAAAATTCTTTATGTTATCTCCGCCAAAAATTCTCATTAAGTCATCTTCCAAAGACAAGAAAAATTGGCTGCTTCCGGGATCACCTTGACGTCCGGCACGACCACGCAACTGATTATCTATACGTCTGCTCTCATGTCTTTCCGTACCTATTATAGCCAATCCACCTAATTCAGGTACGCCTTCTCCCAATGTAATATCTGTACCTCTACCTGCCATATTTGTTGCAATAGTTACTTGTCCTTTTTGACCGGCTTGAGCTACAATCATTGCTTCTTTTTCATGATATTTTGCATTCAAAACATTATGAACAACTCCGGCATTTTTCAACATATGACTTAATTGTTCGGACTGTTCTATTGATGTAGTACCTATAAGCATTGGTTGACCTGTTGCATGTCTTCTTTGTATTTCTCTTACAACAGCTTTATATTTACCTTTTTGAGTTTTATAAACAACATCCGGCAAATCTTTTCTTTGAATCGGTTTATTTGTAGGTATTTGGAGAACCGGTAAACCGTAAATTTTTATAAATTCTTGTTCTTCTGTTTTTGCAGTACCGGTCATACCCGCCAATTTACTATACATTCTAAAGTAATTTTGGAATGTTATTGTTGCCAAAGTTTGACTCTCTCTTGCAACCTGTAAACCTTCTTTTGCTTCTATAGCTTGATGTAATCCGTCAGAATAACGTCTTCCATACATAAGACGACCTGTAAATTCATCGACTATTATAACTTCATTATCTTTAACTACATAATCACGATCTTTAATCATCATAGTTTGTGCACGTAATGCTTGTACAAACAAATGATTCAATTCAATATTTTCAGGATCATACAAATTTTCAACATTTAATAATTTTTCCATTTTTGCAACACCTTTTTCTGTAGGTGCAACAGTTTTTTGTTTTTCATCAATTGTATAATCTTCTTCAGCTTTAAGTTTCGGTACCAATTTAGCTAAAACATAATAATTATCCGTTGATTTTTGTCCCGGTCCTGAAATAATAAGCGGAGTACGAGCTTCATCTATTAAAATACTGTCTACTTCATCTATTAAACAAAAATGCAAAGGTCTCTGAACCATTTGATTCAAACTGACAACCATATTATCTCTTAAATAATCAAAACCAAATTCATTATTTGTTCCATATGTAATATCGGAATTATAAGCAATCTTACGTTGATTAAAATCCAAATCATGAATAATAAGTCCGACTGATAATCCTAAAAACTTATAAACCTGACCCATCCATTCACTGTCACGTTTAGCTAGGTAATCGTTTACAGTAATTACATGAACACCTTTACCTGCAAGTGCATTAAGATATACAGGTGCAGTCGCTACTAAAGTTTTTCCTTCACCTGTACTCATTTCAGCAATATTTCCACGATGTAAAACTATACCGCCGATAAGCTGAGTGTCAAAATGACGCATACCTAAAACACGTCTTGAAGCTTCTCTTACAACGGCAAAAGCTTCCGGTAAAATATCATCCAAAGTTTCGCCTTTTTGTAATCTGTTTTTAAACTCAACCGTTTTCGACGACAAAGAAGAATCACTTAATTTCATTAATGACTCTTCCAATGGGTTTATTTCTCTCTCTACAATTTTACGAATTTTTTTTATTTCTTTTTCATTTGATCCATTAAATAATCTGTCAAAAAATTTATCAAACATCGAATTCTCCTCGTTGAATCAATCTTATATTTTTGTTGATAATATATCTGTTTTATTTTATCAAAAGCTATTCTTATAGTCAAAACGGTTAATGTTAAATAGAATTAAAACAAGTTTTTATTAAACATCTCAAAATTAACATTTTTATATAGCTCCGCTTGATACAACAAAGCCCATAACCGATTTTGCACCAGCTTTTTTTAATGCTTTTGCTGCATACATCATTGTTGCTCCACTGGTATATATATCATCCAACAACAAAATATTTTTATCCTTTATATTAAATCTTTTATTTACTATAAATACATTTTTCATGTTTTCTTTTCTATCTTTCTTGCGTAGTTTTGATTGAACTTTTGTATTTCTTTTTTTTATCAATAAATTTGACTGATAGAAAAAATTTTTGCGTTTAAAAACATCTTTAAAAATTAAATCCACTTGATTATAACCCCTTTCTTCTAATCTTTGTTTTGAAAGAGGAATAGGAACGACTAATTTATATTTTTTTAATCTATCCCAATAATTGAATGACTCTACCATATATTCAATAGATTTTTTTCTGCTTTTTTGGTTATTATATTTCAGTTGTATCAAAGCTCTTCGTATACCTTTATCATAATTCGACAACGTATAACAGCCATCAAGATATTCATTAAAAGAACTATTAATTAAATGAATGTTTAAATTTTTCCTTAAGCAAATATCACACCAAAAATCCCCTTCTTTTAATGCTTTACCACACTCTGGACATGTGAAAGGAAACAACAAAGAAATTAATGAACTTAAAAAATTCATAATTCTACATCTCCTTTGCATAATGGTAAAAACAAACTATATCTTATATTTGATTTATATGTTTCAATTGCTTTTTTCATTGCAAATTTTGTTGTTATTAAAATAGTTTTATTTGTAGCTCTTGTAATACCGGTATACAATAAATTTCTTTGTAGCATATTGTATTGTGACGGTAATAATATCATAATTACCGTATTATATTCGCTACCTTGACTTTTATGAACAGTTATAGCATAAGCAAGTTTAAGTTGACTAATTTCATCTGAATCATAAACAATTTCTTTTTCAAAAAATTTAACAAATATTTTATTTTCACTTATTGCCCAAACTGTACCTATATCACCATTATATACATCTTTTTCATAATTATTTTTACTTTGCATAACTTTATCTCCAACTTTAAAAATTTTTTTATCGGAATTAAAAGTTTCTACAATTGATTGTCTGATTAATTTATTTAATGAATCAACTCCACAAATTCCTTTATATACCGGAGATAAAACTTGCATTGTTAACAAATTATCTGAATTTATATAATTAAGTTTTTTACAATATTCACTTATTTTATTAAATGCTTCATTTTCGTTATTTACAAAAACAATTTCAAAATCTTCATCTTTATTATCAATACACAGTTTCCCCTTTTTAATTAAATTAGCATTTTTTATGATTCCGCTGCCTTCTTTTTGTCTGAAAACATGTTCCAATTTAATAACTGGAACTTTACCCCACATAATTAAATCTTTTAAAGGCATTCCCGGTCCTACCGGCGGTAATTGTTCCACATCTCCAACAAGAATTAATCTACATGACGGTTTTAGTGCACATAATAAATGATAAAACATTGATATATTCACCATTGAGGCTTCATCGATAATAACTAAATCTGAATTCAAAGTATTCATTTCATTTTTATTAAAAAAAATTCTATTATTATCTCTAAGTTCAGCTTCCAGTGCTTTATGTATAGTTTCAGCATTTTTACCACTCAAAATAGACATTCGTTTGGCTGCTCTTCCTGTAGGCGCCATAAGTTTAATTCTAAGTCCTTCTTGTTCCGCCGCTTTTATAAATGCACGAATCAATGTGGTTTTACCGGTTCCAGGTCCACCGGTTACTATTAAAAATCCGGAATTTGATAATTCTTTAATTGCTTGTTTTTGCAATAAATCTAAATTAATTTTATTTTCTTTTTCAAATTGTTCTATAGATAAAGTCAAGTTATTTAATTTAGGTAATTTTAAAAGTTCTTTTACATGATGAACAGTTTCAGTTTCAGATTCATAAAGTCTTATATTATATAAATATTTTTCTCCATTAAATGTAATTGATGGTATTTCTCCGGATTCTATAGAACTTTCAATCTTGTTTTTTACCGTATTTACATCTACGCCCAATAAACAAGAAGTTTCGCTATACGCAACAGATTCAGGTAAACAAGTATGTCCTTGTATGCCAGCCCTGAATAAAATTTCAAATAGTCCGTTGATTATACGTTCTTCCCCGTTTTTATCAAAACCTTTTTCTAAAGCTATTTTATCTATTTTTTCAAAACTTAATCCTGTAATCTCATGTATCATACGATAAGGATCGTGTTCTATGACTTCTATAACATTATCCCCGTAAACCTTATGCATTTGTGTGGCAATTTTATGTGATATACCTATAGATTGAAGGTAAATAATAATTTCTTGCAAACTTTTTACCTCTTCATATGAATTACGAATTTTTTCTAAAGTTTTATTTCCTATGCCGTGTATTGTCAATAACATATCTATATTGTCATTAAATATTTTCAGAGTTTTTTTACCGAAATGATTAACAATTCGTCGTGCAACGGTAGGACCAATCCCCTTAATTAGCCCTGAAGATAAAAAATTATAAATTTCTTCACTTTTTTCAGGCTTTATCCTCTCCAAACTTTCTGCTTTAAATTGCATACCAAAACGAGGATGCCGATTCCAGCATCCTCTGATTTTAACATGTTCACCAATATAAGGTTTACCTGTTTTTCCGGCAACGGTTATTACATCATTATTAATATCATTTTCAATTTTAAATACCGAAAATGTTTCATCATTTGACGAAAATATTACCACCTTTACTATTCCTTTAATATAATCATCCATAAATTTTTCTCCGGTATAAATTAATTTAATAATAATCTTAATGCAATAACTGTTTTTATTAAATTTATCATTTTACAAATTTTTACTACGTAAATCGTCAAGTATAGATTCAACCTTTGCTTTGCAATCTTTGTAATCAATTTCAATTACTTCTCCGGTTCTACGTATTTTTATTTCCACTTTTCCGTTTTCTTCCCATTTCTTACCAATTGTTACGCGAATCGGATATCCGATTAAATCAGCATCTTTAAATTTTATTCCTGCTCTTTCATTTCTATCATCAAATACAATTTCATTATTTTCTTTTGACATATTTCTATATAATTCTTCTGCGACTTTCATTACTTCGGAATTTTTGTTATTTGCAGGAATTATAACAACTTCATATGGCGCTATTGATACCGCCCAAATAATACCGTCTTTATCATGATTTTGTTCAATTGAAGCTGCCATTGTTCTTGTTACACCTATACCATAACATCCCATTACCATTGGTTTGGATTTTCCGTTTTTATCTAAATATGTGCAATTTAAACTTTCACTGTATTTAGTTCCCAATTTAAATACTTGACCAACTTCAATTCCTTTTTTAAATTCAATTTCTTTTCCCGTCCATGGAGACACATCATTTTTATCAATTAATCTTATAGTTTCTATACGAACTGAATCAAAATCACGTTTCGGATTTACATGTATATAATGTTTGTCTTTAATATTTGCACCGCAACATGCATCTTTCATTTCCATAACAGTCTTATCTACTATAATATCAAAATCTTTGTTTTTCTTTAATCCTATCGGACTTATGTATCCGGCAACCAGTCCTACTTTTTTCAAATCCTTTTCTGTTGCCATACTTACATTTATGGCATTATAAATGTTTTGTAATCTAACTTCATTTACTTCGTGATCACCGCGTACTAATGCAAGCACAATTTTATCATCTAATTTATAAATAACGGCCTTTATTGATTGTGTAACAGGAAGTCCTAAAAATTTACATACATCTTCTATTGTTTCTTGACCTGGAGTTGCAACTATTTCCTTTTCCAAATCGTTTTTTAAATTACAAGATATAGTATCAGGTATTACGGCTTCTACATTTGCTGCAAATTCACCGTCAACTTCGTAAACAATATCTGCTTCTCCAGCTTCTGCAAGAACTTCAAATTCATGAGATGAACTTCCACCTATTGCACCTGAATCTGCAATTACCGTACGGAAATTCAAACCGCATTTTGTAAATATATTTGTATATGCATCATACATATCATGATATTGTTTATCTAAACCTTCTTCATCAACATCAAAAGTATATGCATCTTTCATAATAAATTCACGACTTCTCATAAGTCCGAAACGAGGTCTTTTTTCATCACGATATTTATTTTGAATCTGATATAAACTTACAGGCAATTGTTTATAAGAAAAAGTATCCATATGAACCAAGGTAGTTACTAATTCTTCATGTGTAGGAGCAAGGCAATAATCTCTTTCGTGGCGATCTTTGAGTCTAAACATTTCTTCCCCATATACATCCCAACGTCCTGTTTGCTGCCATATTTCAGCAGGTTGTGCTATCGACATCAATATTTCTTGTGATTCTATTTTAGCCATTTCTTCATGAATAATATTTTCAATCTTCTTTATACTTCTCCATGCTAATGGCAAATATGAATAAAACCCGCTTGAAATTTTACGAATCATACCGGCTTTCAACATATATTTATGACTTATTACTACAGCTTCAGACGGTATTTCTCTTAATGTTGGTGCATATAATTTTGATGCTTTCATTTATATATCTCCTTCTTTTTCAAATTTTTCAATTTCTTCCATTAATGCATCTATCAATTGCGCTTCAGGTACACTTCTTATAACTTTTCCTTTTTTAAAAAGTAATCCACACCCTTTTCCTCCTGCTATACCGAAATCGGCTTCACGTGCTTCTCCCGGGCCATTAACAGGACAACCCATAACGGCTACTTTTATAGGTTTTTTAAATTGCTGCAATTTTTCCTCAACTATTTGCGCCATTTTAATTAAATTTACCTGTGTTCTTCCACAAGTAGGGCAGGAAATCATAACCGGCCCATATAATTGTTTACCTATAGAACTTAAAATTTCTTTTGCAGCTTTAACTTCTTTCAGAGGATCATCAGTTAATGATACTCTAATTGTATCACCAATTCCGTCTAAAAGTAATGTTCCTATACCTATAGCAGATTTTATAGTACCTCTATACAAAGTACCCGCTTCTGTTACACCTAAATGCAGTGGATATATAGTTTTTTCGGAAAGCATTCTATTAGCCTTAACCATCATAGGCACATCAGTAGCTTTTACAGAGATAACTATATCAAAGAAATTTTCTTCTTCTAAAATTTTAACATGTTCTAATGCACCGGCTACCATACCTTCCGCTGTAGGATGTCCACCATGTTCCTTTAAAATATGCATAGGCAATGATCCTGCATTTATACCTATACGTATAGGTATTTGCTTTTCCTTCGCCATACTTACCACTTTTATTACATTCTCACGTTTACCTATATTCCCGGGATTTATACGCAATGCATCTATCCCTGATTCCATAGCGGTAAGTGCCAATCTGTAATCAAAATGTATATCTGCAACCAGAGGAACTTTTGTTACTTTTTTTAAATCGGCTAATGCTTCTGCAGCTTGTTTGTTCGGCACTGCCATTCTAACTATATCTGCACCGGCTTCCCCAAGTGCATTAATTTGTGCAGCAGCATATGAGACATCAACAGGATTAAATGTACTCATAGACTGAATTGCGATAGGAGCTCCTCCTCCTACAAGTACTTTTCCGACCCTTACCTGTCTTGTAATTTTCATATATTTTTCACCATATTGTTTTATTATAAATAAATTAACAATTATTCCTAAAATAATATAAGCAAAATAAATTAATAAAGCTTTATATATAGATAACATTATCATAATATTGTTATCTATAAATTTATCTTGCTTATTTCCTTTTTGGTATTTATCCTGGCATTCTTATCAGAAATTAAAACATCTTCAAAAGAATTCATTATTTTTGTATCCCATTTATTTAAAACAGATTCAACAACATCAAATATTTGTAAAAAGTTAATCTTTCCGTCAATAAATGCTTTTATAGCTTCTTCATTGGCAGCATTATATGCAGTTGTCATATTTCCACCGGATTTTCCGGCATAATAAGCCATTTTTAATGATTTAAACAATTCAACATCCGGTTTTTCAAGAATTATATTTCCATATTTTGTCCAATCAACATATTGTCTTGAAGGTGAATTTTTTCTATCCGGATATGTTAATGCAAATTGAATAGGAATTCTCATGTCAGGATTGCCGATTTGTGCAATAACAGAACCATCATTAAATTCTACCATTGAATGTATTAAGCTTTGAGGTTGAATCAATATATCTATATTTTCATAGTCCACGTTAAAAAGCCAATGAGCTTCTATTAACTCCAAACCTTTGTTAAACATTGTTGCTGAATCTAAAGTAACCTTTAACCCCATATTCCATGTAGGATGTTTCAAAGCATCATTTACAGTTACAAATTTTAATTCCTCTTTTGTTTTACCTCTAAAAGGTCCTCCGGAAGCTGTAAGTAATATTTTATGAATACTGCTTTTATCTTGTCCCATTAAACATTGAAAAATAGCACTATGCTCACTATCTACCGGTTTAATAACAATTTTTTTATTTTTTGCAGCATTCATAACAATGCTACCGCCTGCAACCAAAGTTTCTTTATTTGCTAAAGCTATTTCTTTACCACTATTAATGGCATTCAACGTGGGTTTTAATCCTGAAATTCCAACTACAGAAATTAAAACCAAATCAATACTGCTTGCTTTCACTATTTCAGAAATTGAATCTTTGCCTATGATAACTTCAGCATTACCTTCATACATGGTCAAAAATTTATTTCCTGCAAATTCATCGGTTATAGCTATAATAGACGGATTAAATTCTTTTGCTTGTTTTAAAAGTAATTCAACATTTCTGTTTGCAGATATTGCTTCCACAGAAAAATCATCGGGATACATTCTTACAACTTCTAAAGTTTGTCTGCCTATTGATCCCGTACTTCCTAAGATCGCTATTCTTTTCACTAATTTCACTATCCTATTGTATTAAATATAAAACTATCAACATCGCAGGTGATACAAATAAAATACTGTCAAAACGATCCAACATACCTCCATGTCCGGGAAGTAGCTTACCGGAATCCTTAACATCACATGCACGTTTCAAATAAGATTCAAATAAATCACCTATCGGTGCAACTACAGATACTATTGCTCCGCAAAGCACACCTTTCCACAATACAAGTCCGAAATATATCGAAAAAATACTGCAAAGTACAATAGTACCTACTATTCCACCAAATAAACCCTCTAACGTTTTATTTGGACTTATATGAGGTGCCATTTTGTGCTTTCCAAATCGTTTTCCAACAAGATAAGCAAAAGAATCACTTGCCCATGTTCCGATTAAAGCAAATAAAATTGTGAAAACTCCATTATTTATACTAGATAGCCCTATATCGAAAAATTCATTATTCTGTCGCAAAAAGAGAAGAGAACCGAAACCTATACCCAAATATAATACACCGAAAACGGTATACATTAAATCGTTAATTGATTTTTTTGAAATTTTAAGAATTGAAAAGCATAAAATTAAAAACGACCCGAATAATCCCGATACAAAAAATTTCAAAATTCCGGTATAGGCGGATAAAATAATTAAAGCTAAAAAAATACACGAGATTTTAAATCGTATTTTTATCCCTAAACGTTCCAACATACATCCATATTCAGTTAATGCTATTCCTGCAATTGCCAATACTGCAAAAGTTAATATCCAATTTCCTAAAATTATTAATCCTAATACAAGTATAATACCGATAATTGCAGTAATAATACGAGTCTTCATTTATTCACCATCAATCCGCCAAATCTTCTGTTTCTATTAACAAACCATTTAATTGCATTTTCAAGTTCTCTTTCATCAAAATCAGGCCATAAAACAGAAGTAAAATACAATTCACTATAAGAAATTTGCCATAAAAGAAAATTCGATATCCGTTGTTCTCCACCGGTACGTATAAGCAAATCGACATCATCCGCATCTGATGCATATAATGCATCTTTTATATTCTCTTCATCGATTTCACTAGGATTCAAAATACCCGCTTTTACATCAGATGCAATTTTTCTAAAAGCATGTATAAGTTCTTGCCGTCCTCCATAATTTATAGCAATATTCAAAATTAATCCATCATTGTTTTTAGTATCATTTTCACAAGATTTAATTTCTTCTTGTAATGACTTTGACAGTTTTGAAACATCTCCTACAACATGAACCTGAACATTATCTTCTGTTAATTCACGCAATTGCTCTATAAGATATTCCTTAAAAAGTGTCATTAAAAATTTAACTTCCAACTTAGGACGTTTCCAATTTTCTGTAGAAAATGCATATAATGTTAATTTTTTAATACCCGAAGAAGCTGCAAAACGAACAATTTTTTTTACATTTGCTGCACCGAATTTATGCCCATATGTACGCTCTCTACCATGCTTTTTCCCCCATCTGCCGTTACCATCCAATATAATCGCAACATGTTGAGGTATTATTTTTTTGTCATACATAATTTACTCCTCACCATATAAATGCAGAAAGGCCTCATGGGCCTCTTTGCTATATACCATTCGTGGCATAATTACAGATTTTTTTCCTAAACGCACTAAATAAAAATTATTTTCATCTAATGCATAATGATCACCTTTAGTTTTTATTATTTGTGCAAACGGATATTGTAACTTAAATTTATGTTCTGTTGATTTATCCCAAAACAAACCCGGATATAAGTTATCATTTATCATACAGACATAATCTCTTTAATTTTCTTTTCAGTTACAGCATCAATTTCTTTAATTTTAATATCTGTAAGATCTTGAACTTCATCTTCCGCTTCAGAAATAATATCTTTAGATATATCGCCTTTTTTCTCTTCTTTCTTCAAAAAAGTATTGCCGTCTCTTCGAATATTTCTTATTGCAACTTTAGCCTCTTCCGCTTTTTTATTCGCAATTTTAACTAAATCTTTACGACGTTCTTCTGTAAGTTGAGGTATAGCCATTCTAATTAAATTACCGTCATTCATAGGTACCAATCCTAAGTCGGATTGAAGAATAGCTTTTTCAATTTCTTTCAAAACACTTTTATCCCATGGTTGTACGACCAACATACGCGCTTCAGGAACACTTATGCTTCCAACTTGAGAAATTGGAGTTTGTGTACCATAATAATCTACAAAAATACGATCTAAAAGGCTTGGACTTGCTTGCCCTGTTCTTATAGAAGAAAATTCAGTTTTTAATGCTTGAATCGATTTATCCATTCTTTCTCTAAGTTCATTTATTTTTTCTGTATACATATTTACTTCCCTTCAATAATAGTACCTAAATTTTCACCTAGACACGCTTTAACAATGTTACCGGGTTTATCTATATTGAATACAACTATCGGAATATTATTATTCATGCATAAAGCTATAGCGGTATTATCCATAACTGCTAATTCCTTTTGCAAAACTTCTCCATAAGTTAAATGCGTAAAGAATTTAGCATCAGGGTTTATTTTAGGATCCGAATCATACACACCGTTTACTTGTTTTTTTGCCATTAACATTACATCTACTTCCACCTCAGCGGATCTGAGCGCTGCTGTAGTATCTGTAGTAAAATAAGGATTTCCTGTTCCTCCGGCAAAAATAACAACTCGTGATTTTTCAAGATGCCTTATAGCTCGACGTCTGATATACGGTTCTGCAACTTGCATCATTTCGATTGATGTCTGTACACGTGTAGTTACTCCAAGTTTTTCCAGTGAATCTTGAAGTGCCACAGCATTTATTACAGTTGCAAGCATTCCCATGTAATCAGCTGATACACGATCCATACCACCTTGACTACCTTTTAAACCTCTCCAAATATTTCCGCCACCTACAACTATACATACTTGTATATTCTTTTCACAAACCTCTTTTATTTCTCTTGCTAATCTTGACACAACTTCAGGATCTATTCCAAATCCGTTTTTATTAGCCATAGCTTCTCCGCTTAATTTAAGCATTACACGTTTATACTTCCGTTCCACTTATTCCCTCCGCTATATAATTATACTATATATTTACAAAATAAGAGAACACAAATGTGTTCTCTTATTTTATTATTTGTTAATTTGACTCATAACTTCATCAGCAAAATTTTCCTGTTTCTTTTCAATACCTTCACCTAATTGATAACGGGTAAAACGTCTGATTGAAATTTTTTCTCCCATTGAAGCAACCGCTTCTGTAATAACTCTTTCAATAGTTTTATCACCATCTTTAATAAACGGTTGTTCTTCTAAACAAATTTCTTTATACATTTTTTCTAAACGACCTTCGGTCATTCTATCAACAATCTTTTCAGGTTTACCTTCATTTAAAGCTTCCTGACGGAATATCGCTCTTTCGTGTTCGATTACATCTGCAGGAACTTCATCACGACGCACGTACTGAGGATTTGTAGCAGCAACCTGCATTGCAATATCCTTTACCAATGTATGGAAAGCATCTGTCTTTGCGACAAAATCAGTTTCACAGTTTACTTCAATCAATACGCCTATACGACCATTTCCATGAATATAAGATCCTACAATACCTTCAGCTGCAATACGTCCTGCTTTTTTCGCAGCTTTTGCCAATCCTCTTTCACGGAGAATATCTACTGCTTTTTCAATATCACCGTCTGCTTCAACAAGTGCTTTTTTACAATCCATCATTCCTGCGCCGGAGCGTGTACGAAGCTCTTTTACCAAACTAGCCGTAATCATTATATAACCTCCATAAAAACAAAGACTTATTCAGCTGATTCTTCTGTTACTTCCTGTTCATCAGCAACATCTTCTGCCACTTCTTGTTCACCTTGTTCTTCCTGCTGTCCTTGACGTCCTTCCAATACTGCATCAGCCATCTTTGATGCTAAAAGTTTTACAGCACGAATTGCATCATCGTTTGCCGGAATCGGGAAATCAATTACATCCGGATCACAATTGGTATCTACTGTAGCAATTACCGGTATATTAAGCTTGCGTGCTTCTTTAACTGCAATTTCTTCCTTCTTTGAATCTATAACAACTATACATCCCGGAAGTTTCTTCATATCCTTAATTCCGCCAAGATTCTTTTCAAGCTTATCCAATTCACGCTTCATAAGAATAACTTCTTTCTTGGGATATTGTTCAACAGTTCCGTCTTCAAACATCTTTTCCAATTCTTTAAGTCTTGCAACACGATTCTGAATTGTGCGGAAATTTGTCAACATACCGCCCAACCAACGCTGATTTACATAAAACATATTGCATCTTAAAGCTTCATCTTTAATTGCATTTTGAGCTTGTTTTTTTGTTCCTACAAACAAAATTGTTTGTCCATTTGCAGCAACTTCACGAATAAAATTGTATGCTTCTTCAACTTTTTTTACAGTTTTTTGTAAATCGATAATGTAAATACCGTTACGTTCTGTAAAAATAAATCTGGACATTTTCGGATTCCAACGACGTGTTTGGTGACCGAAATGAACACCTGCTTCTAATAATTGTTTCATTGATACTACTGACATTTTAAAATCCTCCTGTTTTAACCTCTGTGCACTTCTACTTTTATAACCACCATAAGGCACAAATATAAAATCCATGCACATGTGTATTCATACTTTTTAATTCTACCAAAAACATTCGATGTTATCAAGCACAAAAATATATTATTTTTAATTTAAATATAAATAATATGTAAATATAAAATTCACTTTATTATTGAATCCATGTTATTATATTGAAGTAAAATAACACAGAGGTAATAATAAATGAACTTATCAATAAAAACTAAAACCAGATTATTGCACATAGACTTCCTAAGAATATTGTGCATATTTTTAGTAATGTTTACACATACATCAACTTCCGGATTTTCTTTGTATTTAAATAAAATAAATTCAAATTGGTTCCCGCTATACATAATTATTCCGTTTTGGATAAAAACTGCAGTTCCCATATTTTTTATGATTTCAGGTGCTCTTTTACTAAAAAAAGAAGAACCGTTATCTGTTATTTTTAAAAAACGTATTTGGCGTTTTGCTCAAGTTCTTATAATATTTTCTTTTATAAACTATTTATATAATTATAGAAATTTTAATATAAGCCTTTTTAGTTCACTTTTATACTCACAAACACTTGCAACCGCTTACTATTTTCTATATATATATATGTCATTTTTACTTATGCTTCCAATATGGAGAGCTTTAGTAAAAAACTTAACTAATAAAATTTTTATTTATCTTATATCTCTTAATTTATTTTTTGTAGGATTTATTCCTGTTTTTTCATTTTTAATTTTCAAAGGAACAGCTGAAATAAATTGGTTTATAAATCCTTTACTCGCTGTAAGTGAACCGTCTTTTTATTTTATTATTGGATATTGGATTGAAAATGTTCTACCTGATTATTGGCTGACAAAAAAGAATTTACTTTATCTTTTTATCGCAGCTATGTGCGGAACAATAATATCTGCTCTGATGACATATTATCATGGTATTGTTGCAAACGGATTAACAGAAGCAATTTCAGAACGCTTTTATGATTCTTTTCTATTTTTAAACACCGCATTTATATATTGTTTTTTTAAATGGTTTTTTATACATCATAAAATTCCTCAATTTTATAAAAAAGCAATATTTTCCTTAAGCACTTTGGCATTTGGAATAATGCTCTTCGACGATATTGCACGACGACTAACCGGTATTATATTCGAAAAATATTTAATAAAATTTTTACCTAACTGGCCTCTTACTGCAGCATTTATATGGATTATATCAGGATTTTTTCTTGGAGCGGTTATAACATATTTTATAAAAAAAATTCCGTATTTTAAAAAATTAATATAAAAATACCCTCCTTACTGACTATCCAGTAAAGAGGGTATTTTATTTACTATCTTTTCATTTCTATCAATCCGTATTTTCCGTCATTTCTTTTATAAACTACCGCTATATCTGAAGTTTCAGAGTTAAAGAACATAAAGAAATCATGCCCTACCAAATTCATTTGTAAAATTGCTTCCTCCGGCGACATCGGATTTATGTTAAACTTTTTTGTTTTTACAATTTCAAATTCTTCTTCACCGAAAGTTTCTTTTTCTTCTCTGAATTTCTTACTGAAAACATTTTCTTCTCTGTAGCGTCTTGCCAATCTGGTTTTATATTTATGTATTTGTCTTTCAACTTTATCAAAAACTAAATCAATTGATTTATACATATCATCAGATTTTTCTACACCACGTAAAATCACGCCTTCAACAAAAGCTGTAACTTCACATGTGTTAGTTTTATTGGAAATACGCATCAATACATTCATTTTTATAGGTTTATCAAAATATCTTTGAATTTTACCTGTATGTTTTTCAACGTAACTATGTAATGCTTTTGTGACTTCAAGATTCTTTCCTCTTATTTTTAATTCCATGATAGTCCTCCTTATTACACTACAAAGAATGTATCTACTATATATATTATATAATAAACTATTAAACAATTCAAAATAAAAAAGACCCGGATAAATTACAAATACAAAATTTGAACTTTAAATCCAAGTCTTTTTTCAGTAATTCCTGATTCAAAAACCTACGCTGTATCGCTCAGTAAGTGATCAAAGAATGACTACATTAGCAGCCTGCGGTCCTCTAGCACCTTCGATAATATCGAATTCAACCTTCTGACCTTCAGTCAGCGTCTTGAAGCCTTCAGTCTGAATAGCAGAAAAATGTACGAAAACATCGCCGCCTTCTTCTCTTTCAATAAAACCATAGCCTTTTTCTGCGCTGAACCACTTAACTGTACCTTTCATGGAAATTCCTCCTACAAATAACTAATAGCCCTATTTGGGCATAGCTTTATGCTAGCATAATTTTTTTATAACGTCAACTAAATTTATTATATATATTTCCCGATAATTTAAATCTATGTATTATTCTAAAGCTGAACTTATTTTATTTATTAAGATTTCTCCCAATTCAATTTTAGACATCTTTGGATAAGAATCTATTTTTCCGTCTTTATAAATTACGGAAACAATATTAGTTTTAGATTCAAATCCGGCTCCTGATTGAGTTACATCATTTGCAATAAGCATATCTAAATTTTTATTTTTCAATTTTTTTAATCCGTTTTCTATAAGATTATTTGTTTCCGCTGCAAATCCTACTAAAAACTGTGTTTTCTTATTTTTCCCCAACTCCATTAAAATATCGGGGTTTTTAACAAGATTTATACACAAATTCTCAATGTTTTCTTTTTTTACTTTTTTTGTAAACTTTTTCTCAGGCCGATAATCCGCAACTGCCGCTGCCATAATAAATACATCCGCTTCATCATATAACGTTAATGAAGCACTCCGCATTTCATTTGCAGTTTTAACTTTTTTTATTTTCAGATTCTCATAAATTTCTTCAAAATTTTCGGTAGAAATAAGTATAACTTCAGCATCTTCTTTCGCTGCAGCTTTTGCTATAGAATAGCCCATAAGTCCTGAAGAATAGTTTCCTATATATCTTACAGGATCGAATTCTTCTTTAGTACCACCTGCAGTCACAACCACCTTCTTGCCTGAAAGTAATTTTTTCCCGCTAAGTATTTTATCTATGTTCTCAATAATTTTTTCCGTATTAGGAAAACGTCCCTTACCTGTCACATTACAAGCCAAGTGACCAATATCAGGTTCAAGCATGTAATAACCGTAACTTTTTAATTTTGCTATATTCTCCTGAACTATTTGATTTTCAAACATATTGCTATTCATTGAAGGTACAAATAAAACAGGCTTCTTAGTCGCAATCAATGTAGTAGAAAGCATATCATCGGCAATTCCATTGGAACATTTTCCTAAAATATTCGCTGTAGCAGGTGCAATAACAAAAATATCTGCCCACATTGCCAAAGATATATGCTCAACATCCCATTCTTTTATTTCTCCGAACATATCGGTAAAAACTTGATTTCCACTTAATTCACCGAACACTACAGGTTTAACAAATTCTTGTGCATGAGATGTCATAATACATTTAACATTTGCACCTTTTTGGCGCAACTTACTTACTAAATCGGCAGTTTTATAAGATGCTATACCTCCACATATACCTACAATTATATTTTTATTCTTAAAACTCATATTTAAATATTTCCGATTTTCTTTGGTTCAACTTTATTTTCATAAATTTCTTCAAGTGCTATAGTAACTGCTTTTTTATTTTTTTCTCTTATTAACTGAGCCTCATTATCTGTCAACTCTCTTGCACGCATAGCCACCAAAGTAACTAATGTATATTTAGTATCAACAATTTTAACTAATTCATCAATTGAAGGAAATGACATCATTTTAAAGATACCTCCTTAGTAATATATTGTTTAAAAATAGTCTCTACTCTGCATTCATTTCTCGAAAGCTTACATTTTTCAGCATCCAATATCGCTTGAGTTTTATAAACAGCATCTTTCAATACTTCATTAACAACTATGTAATCATATTTATGAGCTAGCGATAATTCTTTAGTTATCTGAGACAAGCGCTTTCGAATTGACTCTTCACTATCTGTTCCTCGTTTATGTATTCTTTCAGATAAAATTTCCAATGACGGAGGCACTATATATATAAAAACACCCTTCGGATATCTTTCCTTAACTTGCATAGCACCTTGAATATCTATTTCTAAAAGTATAGACTTTCCTTGTTTGAGTAAATCAAAAGTATTTTGTTTCAAAGTTCCATAATAATTATCATAAACTCTTGCATATTCAAGAAAAGCATCTTCTTTTATTAATTTTTCAAACTCTTCAACACTTCTGAAATAGTAATTTATTCCATCTTTTTCATTTTTTCTCGGACTTCTTGTGGTCATCGAAACAGAATAAAACAAATCAGGATTCATTTTACGAATTTCCTCACAAATAGTTCCCTTGCCTGCTCCTGACGGTCCGGAAACTACAAGAAGTATTCCCTCATCTTTTTTATTATTCATAAAATTAATCCTCATCCGCCAAATCTGCAGAAATAACTTCTTTATTTATTGCTCTATGAGAAATCGTTTCCGGTTGAACTGCAGATAAAATAATTTGGTTGCTGTCCATAACCAAAACAGCTCTCGTTTTACGTCCATATGTTGCATCTATGAGAGAGCCTTTATCTCTGGCTTCCTGTATCATACGCTTTACAGGCGCGGACTCAGGACTTATTATTGCTATTATCCTAGATGTAGATGCCATATTTCCAAATCCTATATTTATTAATGAAAAATCCATAAAAATCTCCTTATTCTATATTTTGGATTTGCTCTCTTATTTTCTCCAATTCCGTTTTGATTATTATAACACAATTCGTTACATCAATTTGATCCGTCTTAGATGCAATAGTATTAATCTCTCTATTTATTTCTTGAATCAAAAAATCCAATTGTCTTCCTAAAGGCCCCTTATTATTTAAAGATTCTAAAAGTTGAATAATATGACTTTCAAACCTGGTGACTTCCTCAGTGTAATCAGTTTTATCCGAATATATTACTACTTCTTGCAATATACGGTTTTCGTCTGCTTTAAAAGAATTTTCTTCTATAAATTCATTTATTTTCGTTCGCAACTTTTCCCTATATTGATCATTTAATGAATATTGACGTTCCTTTATGTAAGATAATTCCTTCTTTATAAATTCAACTCTTTTTAATAAATCACTTTTCAAATTACAACCTTCAACTTTGCGCATCTCCAAAAGTAAAGGTATTGCTTGACTCAGTGCATCTTTTACCATAATTTGCAATTTTTCTTCATCAGTTTTATCAAAAGTTACCTCAATCCACGGTTCCGGAACTTTCAACAATTCTGAAATATTTACAAATTTATTCGATTTAAGCTTATTCCTTTTTATATCGTTAAAAATTTCTATATAAGAATTCAACAAAGCTTCATTAACGGACAATTTTATATTTTTTGAATTGTCAGAAATGAATTTTATTCTGACTGAAACCTTCCCTCTATATAAAACTTTTTTCAATTCTCTTTTTACTAATTCTTCTAAAAGAGGAGATATACCGTCGGATTTAAAATTAAACTCCAAGTAACGACTATTTACAGTCTTAATTTCAATTAACAATTCTCCTAAATCGGAATTTACCTGCCCTTTACCGTATCCCGTCATACTGTTCATAATCAACCTCTATATTTCCATCAAAAACTTTTTCAGCCGGACCCGTCATAAACACATGATTAGTCTTATCTTTATCCCAAAAAATATTTAATTTACCGCCATCTAAAATAACATCAGCTTTATTGTTTACTAAATTATTTAATGTTGCAGCAACTACAGCGGCACAACTACCTGTTCCACAAGCCAAAGTAATACCGGCACCTCTTTCCCAAACCTTCATTCTTAAAATTGAATCTGAGATTTTCTGTACAAATTCAACATTAGTTTTTTTGGGAAACTGTTTATGATTTTCAATAATACTTCCATCAGCTTCAATATTAATACCGTCAATTTTATCAGTAAAAATAACACAATGAGGATTTCCCATAGATACGCAATTAATTCTATATGCCTTATTTTCATGAGAAATATTTAACAATTCATCAATTACTACCTTTTTAGAAAATCCTTTTACAGGAATATCATCAGAATTCAAATTCGGAATTCCCATATCTACACAAACATTCCCGTTTTTTAAAATTTCAGGAAATAAAATTCCGGCTCCTGTTTCAACTGAAAATGAAGATTTATTTATCAATTTTTGATTAACTACGAACTTGGCAAAACAACGAATTCCGTTACCGCACATCTCAGCTTCACTTCCATCGCTATTAAAAATACGCATTTTAAAATCAGCATCTAACGAAGGAAGAACATAAATAATACCATCCGCTCCTATACCGAAATTTCTGTTACATAATTTTTTTACAAATTCAGAAGAAAAAATAAATTTATTCTTAAATGAATTGAAAATAATAAAATCATTACCGCAAGCTTGCCATTTTGAAAAATACATTAAAATCACCATATTTCGTACAAATATTTAAATTAACAATACAAATATTATAAACGATTTTTGTAAAAACTGTCGAGCATATATTGTATTAAATAACTTTCACATATTTCAAATTTGTCTGCTATACTATAAAACAAATGATAAAAATGAAAGAGGAATCTATATGCAACTGGACAGTTCAATTATATACATTCTTACAAAAGAACTAAAAAAAGAGCTTATATATGGTCAAGTACGAAAAATTCATCAAATAAATAACCGTACAATGGTTTTGGAAATTTTTAAACCTTCTTCATCTCCCGCAAAATTAATAATTTCAAGTTATAATCCACCAATTATATATATTAACGATGAAAATAAAAACTTAAATTATACTCCTGCACAAAACTTTTGCATGTCACTTAGAAAACACTTGGAAGGAAGTAAAATTACAGATATAAAACAAATTAACTTGGACAGAGTCATACAAATTAATTTTTCAAGAATTGAAACTGCCGGAGAAATCAAGGTAAAAAACTTATATATTGAACTTATCCCATCTGCACCGAATATAATCTTAACTGAAAACAATTTAATTTTAGATGCATGCTTAAAAGGAAATAAAAAAGACCGCATTATTTCGCCTAAAGAAAAATATATTCTCCCCGGAAGTCAAAACAGAATGGATTTTACTCAATTTTCAAAATCCGAATTACTTGACATATTAACTTACAACAAAAACACCTCTAACACCTTAAAAGAACTTATTTTTACTCTTTTTAACGGATTCAGTGAGTTATTATTGCAAGAAATATTTAAAAATCATAGTTTTATGCTTACTAAAAAATCAAGTACGTTAAATACCAAAGATATAGAATTCATAGTCGATGTAATATGTAATTTTAAAAATACTATAAAACAAATATCTGTAATCAATTTATATGATACATCCAATCAATACTTACTTTCACCTTTAGAGTTAAATAATAATGATAAAACACCTTTAAAATTATCTGTAAATGATGCTATATTATATTACTTACAAAATCATAAAAATAATAGCAACAATATTTCTTTGTCTTTACAAAAAGAAATTCATTCACTGATAAAAAAAGAAAAAAGAAAATTATTAAAAATAGAAGATGAGCTGAAAGAAACATCCAAGATGGATACTTACAAATTATGGGGAAATTTACTGGCAATTCATGCATATGAAAAAACACCATATGAAGATTTTATAATTTTAAACAATATTTTTGACGCAAAACAAAACAAAATCAAAATTCCAATTAACAAAGAAAAATCTTTGTCATCAAATAGCCAATTATATTTTAAAAAATACAATAAAATGAAAACACGTATACAAATAGGAAAAGAAAAAGTTGAAAACTGCAAAGAAAATATTGATGCTTTAAATCACATATATTATTATTCAACACTCATAACTTCAAATGAAGAATTATATGCTTTAAGTAAGGAACTTGAAACATTAGGTATAAAAGCTAAGAAAAACATAGAAAAAAAATTATTTAAAAATAAAACTTTGAATCACAATTTTTTACAATTTTGTATTGATGGATTTAAAATTTTTATTGGGAAAAACAGTAAAGAAAACGAAATTTTAACATTTAAAAAATCATCAAGCGAAGACATTTGGCTACATGTTAAACAAATACCCGGTTCTCATGTAATTATTAAAACCGAAAAGCAAATTGTACCGATTGAAACATTGGAAAAAGTGGCTTCTGTTGCAGCATTTTACAGCAGCGGAAAAGATTCCGGAAAAATTACGGTAGATTACACATTCATAAAAAATGTAAAAAGAATACCAAATACAAAAGTAGGTAGAGTATCTTATACAAACGAAAAATCAATTTTAGTTATCCCCCACTCCCCGGACTTCTTCATCGGTAAAAAAAACTTGATTTTTTAAAGTTTTTATTACATGTTACTTGATTTATTAAAGTCTAAACTCCTACATATTTACCACAAAAAAATTCAATGCTAGAATGCATTTAGAATTTACTATGTAGGAGTTTTATTTTATGAAAATCAATAAAAATTTACATCATCATATAAAAGATAATAATTTAAAAATTGAAATTCACCATGTACTTGAAAATGAAGCTGAAATTTCTAAAGATGAAAGAAGAGCTTTCGGCCATATAATAGACAAAAATCTTCATGTCCTGACAGGACATCAACAAAACTGCCATTGTGATCATTGTATTGAGGAAGATTGCGAATATTGCGGCAAAGAAATCGAAAGCTGCAAATGTGATTTCTTAGGTAAAGAATATAAGCGCGGATTATATCACATAGAAAACCTTGATTGCGTACAATGTGCAGCATTGATGGAAGGTAAAATAAGAAAAATCCCTTCTGTATTTTTTGCATCTGTAAGTTTTAATAAAAAGGAATTACGACTTATATCTAAAAATAATCCTGATTTATTAATTCCCGAGATAACAAAAATATCAAGAACATTTAATGAAAATATTAATATTCTCCCACCTAAACAAAACACTAAACTTAATACTGAATTATATGTAATACCTACACTGAATTGTCCTTCATGTGCAATAAAATTAGAAAAAAATATAAATCAACAGCAAGGTGTATTTTCTGCTACTGTAACATTTTCCACAAAACAATTAAAAATTACAGCAGAAAACCCTGATAAATTATTACCGGAAATTATAAATGTTTGCAATAAAATAGAACCCGGCACAAAAATAGTAAAAAAAATTAATTACAATAAAAATGAGCAAAATAAATCAAAATCCGACAAATATTCAAAATTTATAAATTCAACAGGTTTTTTCTTATACGTTATCGGATTATCAGGATTTTATGATTTAATTAAATTTTCGGATCTACTTACAAGCTCATTATTAATAATTTCTTACTTTTTATTAGGGCATGATATTTTGATGAAAGCAATAAAAAATATCATTAATAAAAATGTTTTCAACGAGTACCTCTTAATGTCCATTGCAACACTGGGTGCATTAGCAATTTCAGAATATCCGGAGGCAACGGGTGTTATACTTTTTTATAAAATCGGAGAATATCTTGAACATTTTGCGATTGAAAAAAGTAGAAAACAAATAACCGAAACTATAGATTTACGCCCTGAAACAGTTCATAAACTAAAAAATGGAATTATTGAAACAATAACCCCTGAAGATGTTGATATCGGTGACATAATAAGAATTTTACCGGGAGAAAGAGTCCCTCTTGACGGAATTATTTCAAAAGGTAAAACACAAATAGATACATCGCTATTAACCGGAGAATCCATTCCAAGAAGTGTTACTATAGGTGACTCTGTTTACTCCGGAACAATAAACTTATCCTCCACCATTGAACTTCAAGTTGAAAAAACATTATCCGAATCTATGGTTTCACGTATTTTGGATTCTATCGAAAATGCATTGGCCGGCAAACCTTCAATCGATAAATTTATAACTAAATTTTCAAGAATTTACACTCCAATAGTAGTATTTGCTGCAATTTTTTTAATTATATTTTTACCTTTTTTCACAACAAATTCCTACAAAGATGCGCTTTACATAGCTTTAACATTTTTAGTTATAAGCTGCCCATGTGCATTAGTTATTTCCGTACCGTTATCATTTTTTTCAGGACTTGGAGTAGCATCCAAACACGGAATTCTTTTTAAAAGTGGAAATATTATTGAAATACTAAATAAAACAAATGTTATACTTTTGGATAAAACCGGAACATTAACGGAAGGAAGTTTTAAAATAAGAGAAATTGAAACATACCAAAATATAAACGAAGATAAACTTTTGGCACTTGTTGCGGGTGCAGAGGCTCACTCAACACACCCTATTGCAAAATCAATAATTCAAGCTGCTGAAGATAAAAAATTATATATTCCAAAATTTTCTGCTATAAATGAAATATCAGGAAAAGGTATAATTACAAAATTAGGTAATAAAGATATAATTATAGGAAATAAGAAACTTTTAAATGAAAACGGTATAACAATAGATAATAATAATTATTCAAATGATTTTGAAACTATAATATATGTTGCAATAAACAAGAAGCTTTTAGGTAAAATTAAAATTTCTGATGCATTGAAAAAAGATTCATTTAATGGATTACAAAAATTAACTAAAAAAAATATAGATATAATTATGCTTACCGGTGATAATAATGCTGTCGCTGAAAATATTGCAAAAAAATTAAATATTAAAAAATTTTATTCCGAATTATTACCCTTAGACAAAATAAAAATCTTAAAAAAATACACTACAAACAATTCAAAAACATTATTCGTAGGTGATGGAATAAATGATGCACCTGTACTGGCAACCGCTGATATAGGTGCTGCAATGGGCAGCGGTTCCGATGCTGCAATTGAAGCCTCAGATATAGTATTTTTAAATAATAATGTTTCTGCAATTTCAACCTCAATATCAATAGCTGAAAAAACAATAACTACTACAAAAATAAATATTTTCATAGCAATTTTTATAAAAATTGCAGTCATAATTTTGGGATTGATTGGTATGGCTGATATGTGGATTGCAGTATTTGCAGATACAGGAGTAACTTTGTTATGTATACTTCTTTCAATGAATCTTTTTTTACGTAAATTCGAATAATAAAAAGTGAGATTTTCAAAATCTCACTTTTTTATTATTTCCAATTTACTTTTTAAATTTATATAAATATTGTAATGTAAAATTAAATTTATTTCGATTAATTCACCTCATTATTTATAAACAGAAATCCAACTATTTCATGATATAATACTTAATAACTAAACAATTTTATCAGGAGGTTTATTTTGAAGTTATCTAAAATTATTTTCGGATTTTTTCTGACATTTACAATTAGCATAGGTTTTAGCTCATATGCTGAAAAAATATTACTTATACCACAAGATGATCGGCCTGTAAGTCTTGCGTATACAGTTTCTACTGCAGAAAAAGCAGGATATACTATAATAACTCCACCTACATCTTATTTATCAGGAAGAAATCGCAAGGGCTCTCCGGATAAAATATGGAATTGGTTAAAAAACAATATTTCATCAGCAGATGCATGTGTATTATCTACAGATACACTAATTTATGGCGGATTGGTAGACTCTCGTAAGCATAATGATTCGATGCAAGAATTATATTTACGTGCCGACCGTATCAATGAACTACATAATGAATATCCTAATATCCCTATTTATGCATTCGGAACAATAATGAGAACCCCATACGCATCAGATAATGATGTAGAACCGTATTACTACGGAAATTACGGTAATAAAATTTATAACTTATCAATTTTACAGGATAAAGTTGACAGTGGTACTGCAACAAAAACTGAAATCTCCAATCTTTTATCATTAAAACTGTCAATTCCTAGTGAATATATACAAGATTGGTTTAAAAGAAGACAAAAAAATGATTCCATAAACAGAATTATGATTAATAACGCAAAAAAAGGTATATTTGCTTATTACTGTTTAGGATATGATGATAACAGTAAAAATTCTCAAACCACACTCGAAGCACGTTATTTAAAAAATGAATTTGCTAATTTATCTCCTAAAGTCTACGGTTCTTTCCCCGGAGCAGATCAATTGGCATTACTTTTAATAGCTAAATATCATGTTGATTTACATAAACTTAACCCCACATTCGCCGTAATCTATCCATTAGGTCGTGGAGAAGAAACTATACCTAGATATGAAAATCAATCTATAGGAAAAACTGTATCGGATCATATTATTGCAATAGGCGGGAATATTGTTTCAAATAAAAAACCTGACTTTGTTTTAGCAGTAAATACACCGCTTGAATCAACTGTAGAATCAAGTGAAACAATAAACTTCGGTATGAACAAATCAAGTACAGATAATTTTGTAGATAAGATTAAGTTTATAAGATCGAAAAATATTCCGGTTTCAATCGCAGATGTATATTTTTCAAACGGTTCGGATAATACTTTAATGAACAGTCTTATGAAAAATAATTTATTATATGATATTAGTGCCTATAACGGATGGAATACTGCAAGTAATACTGTAGGGTATTCTATTGCACAAGCTGTACTTTCTCAATATATGTCAAAAAAAGAACATGACAATATGCTCACTGAGCAATATATTGATAACTGGGCTTATCAAGCAAATGTCCGAAAAAAAATATCTTTAATTTTGAAAAATTCTAAAAATAAAAATTTCATTACTGATGATATCGAAAAAGAAATGTCCAATCAATTACAGGATTTTGCAAACAAAAAACTTAAATTAAAGAACAAAATAATAAGAACCAGATTTCCATGGAAAAGATTATTTGAAATTGAAGTTAAAGTTTCAAATTAAATAAAAAATTCACCTATTGATTTAAATCAATAGGTGAATTTTTTATTTTTATTCCGTAACAGGATATACACTTACCTGTCTTCTATTTCTTCCTAAACGTTCGAAAGATACTCTTCCTGCTGCTGTTGCAAACAATGTATCATCTTTTCCGATAGAAACATTCTTACCGGGATGAATATGGGTTCCTCTCTGACGAACAATAATATTTCCACATTTCGCAATCTGACCGTCATGCATCTTTGTACCTAAACGCTGTGCATTTGAATCACGACCGTTTTTTGTACTGGAAACACCTTTCTTATGAGCGAATAACTGAAGATCAAACAATAACATTCAATTCACCCCCTGCTTTCAATCAACTTTATTCTGCCAGGGTATTGACGACTTATTTCTCTCAATCCCTCTAACATAGTCTGTATTATTATTTCACTTTCTTTTGTCGATTTTTTATTTAAATCAACTTTTAAAATTCCGATGTCAGAATCAAATTGCCCGTTTATTTTTAAAACATCTCTTAATCCCAATGCTGTTGTAAGCACAATAGCGGATACTGATGCACACACTATATCGTATCCTAAAGAATCTGAATATGCATCGGCATGACCGGAAACAGAGAATTTATCACAAAATAAACTTTCTTTACCATAAGACAATTTAACAATAATCATTATCCTTCAATCTTTTCAATCTGAACTTTTGTAAAAGGCTGACGATGACCTTGACGACGACGGTAATTAGATTTTGCTTTATATTTGAAAATTCTAATTTTCTTATCTTTTCCGTGTTCAAGTACTTTTGCTGTAACCTTAGCACCTTCTACGAAAGGCTGACCGATTTTTACTGTATCACCTGATACCATAAGAACCTGATCAAAAACTACTTCACCGTTTTCAGCAATCGGAAGCTTTTCGATTGTAATTTGTTTTCCTTCTTCAACACAATACTGCTTTCCGCCGGTTTTAATAATTGCGTACATTGTGCACCTCCTCTATAACTATACTCGCCAATTAAGGTACCTGATGGATTTGAAACCTTTTCTCGTGCGGTTGCGTCAAAGCACTATGTACCATGACTTATCAAGTATACATAATTTTAGATGTATTGTCAATTATTTTTAAAAAATCACCTTAAAAACATGGCATCTCCAAAACTGAAAAATCTATATTTTTTAGCCACAGCTTCTTTATATGCATTTAGAATTTTATCTGTACCCACAAATGAAGCCATCATCATTAACAAAGTAGATTCCGGTAAATGGAAATTTGTAATTATAGCATCAACGATTTTCCAACTATATCCAGGATATATGTACAAATTTGTCCAATTTGCTCCTGCTTTTAATTTTCCACTTTGTCCTGCAGATTCCAAAGTTCTTACAGAAGTTGTTCCCACCGCTATAATTCGTCGTCCTTCCTTCTTCGCTTTATTAACTGCATCAGCGGTTTTTTCCGATATTACATACCATTCTTTGTGCATTTCATGATCTTCTATATTTTCTTCATTAACAGGTCTGAAAGTACCCAATCCTACATGCAATGTAACAAAACAAATTTCAGCACCTTTTTCTTTTATTTTATTAATCAATTCAGATGTAAAATGCAGTCCAGCTGTCGGTGCTGCGGCGGAGCCTTTATATTTAGCATACACTGTTTGATATTCTTCTTTATTTTTAAGCTTTTTATGAATATATGGAGGTATAGGCATTTCTCCAACTTCATCTAACAATAAATCAAAATCTCCATCATAATAAAATTTTACGCGTCTCCCTCCAAAATCGGTTTTATCTAAAACGACACAGTAAAATTTATCTGAAAAAATTATTTCTTGCCCGATAAGTGCTTTGCGTCCCGGATTTACTAAAACTTCCCATTCATCATTTCCTTTGGGAGTTAACAATAAAACTTCAACTTTTCCACCTGTTTGTTTCCTATATCCGTTCAATCTTGCCGGAATGACTTTTGTATTATTAAAAACTATCAAGTCATTCTCTTTTATTTCATCCAATATATCTGTAAACACATGATGACTCAAATGACCGGTTTCCTTATCAAGTACCATAAGTTTACAAGAATCTCTCGGTTCTACAGGTTCTTGTGCAATTAATGATTCAGGTAATTCATAATTAAAATTTTCAAGTTTCATATAATCTCCATTAATATATTTTTTCTATTTTCGTATCAGTGAAATAATGTGACAAAATTCTTCTATAATAATTTTTCCCATCACCATATTTTTCTGCCATTGCTTGTGCCCCCCACTGAGAGAGTCCCAAACCATGACCATCTCCATATCCGATAATTTCTATTTTTTTACCTTTATTTTTAACATTTAAATCAAAAAGAGTACTATCTAAATCAAAGATAATTTGCATATTTTCACCGGTGATGCGTTTTGTGCCTTTTTCACCTTCTACTTCAATATATTTTACTCTTCCGGATATACCTCTGTCACTAACCGACATAGGACCTTTTTTTAATTTTGACAATTTTATATTTTTTAATTTACCTATATTTATTCCGTGTTTATTTAAACTGTCAGAAAATGTTTGAAATGTAAATTCTTTTGTCCACGGTGTATCAATAACTGAATATGGTACTTCAGGAACCCCACGAAGATAATGAACTTTTGAACCCCAAACATTTTCACTATTTTCCGTATACCCTCCCGCATTAGCACTGAAAACAGCATCTATAGGCGATCCGTTATATGTAAGAATTTCTCCTTCTGTTTCTCTTATTGCCTTATCAGTAGAATTCGTTTCAGCTGAATATCCTCCATACATTTGCGATCTTGTATCTGCAGTTACATCATACCCTGCAGAGCGGTATCCGTTTTTATGAAATATAGCATATGTTCTTGCTGCAACAGCTTGTGCTTTAATTGCATCTATTTTCCATGACGGGATTATTTCTCTAGGTATTACACCTCTTAAATAATTTTCCATAGGTAAAATGTTTATTATTGTTAATCCCGAATTCCATCTGGCAGGAATTACTTTCATTATACCTCTATATCTGTTACCCTTTACTGAAAAAGGAGCTTCCCCGTCTGATTTCAAATATATAGTTGAGCCTACTTGTTTGCCGTTCAATTTTACTTTATTGTTATCTCTTGAAAACAACAAAGCTTCCCCTTTATAATCTTCTTTCAACAATTTACCGTCGGCAATTATTTTAAAATTGTCAATAGCATTAATTTGAACTTCATGATCACCTGAAATAATTCCGACTTCTACATCCGGACCTTGATTTAATCTATAATCAGATACACCTAAATCGACACTTTTATTTTTTTGTTTTTTCTCAACTTTATTATTAGTATAATTATTTTTTATATCATTTAAATTTATCTGTGTTTCATATGAAATATTATCTTCTCTCCATTTTTTTCGCATTTTAGCAGACAATATTTGCTGTTTAATACCATAAGTAAACTCTTCTTGCTTTTTTAAATGACGTTTCCACGTTCCTGACTTATTTTTATGTTTAGTAATATGCTTTTTTAAAGGTTTCTTTATTAATTTAACTTCGGTATATATTCTTTTTGTCAAATTTATTCTTTCATACTTTACATTTGTTGCATAAACATTAGATATTACGGAAGGTATTATTGTAAAAAATCCTGCCATGCACATTGCTAAAACAACATTCTTTCTATTCATAATTGTTTTCATTGTCCTCGTAAAATTTATTAAATAAATCAGACGAATTTTCATCTTCATCCATTGAAATATTAAGATGTTTATATGCAGCTTTTGTCGCAATACGTCCTCTTGGTGTTCTGGATAAAAATCCTATTTTCATTAAATAAGGTTCATATACATCTTCAATTGTTGATTTTTCTTCACTCACCGATGCAGCTATAGTATCTATACCTACCGGACCACCGTCAAATTTAGTTATAATAGTACGAATAACTTCTAAATCCGTAACATCCAATCCCAAACAATCTATATGTAATGCCGATAAAGCTTTTTGAGCAATATCTTCGGTTATTACACCTGTACCTAATACTTGAGCAAAATCACGAACTCTTTTTAACAATCTGTTTGCTATACGCGGTGTACCTCTAGATCGTTTAGCGATTTCTTCCGCACCTTTAGTCTCGATTTTAATTTGTAAAATATTTGCAGACCTTATAATTATTTGTTTTAATTCCTGAGGATTATAAAATTTCATTCTAAAAATAATACCGAAGCGATCTCTAAGCGGTGCTGCCAATGATCCCGCTCTTGTGGTAGCTCCTATTAAAGTAAACGGAGCTATCGGCATATGATAGGATCTTGCACCTGGACCTTTACCTATTATTATGTCAAGTGCAAAATCTTCCATCGCCGGATACAATATTTCTTCAACACTTCTATTTAAACGATGAATTTCATCAATAAATAAAACATCATGCTCGTTTAAATTTGTCAATAATGCTGCTAAATCTCCAGGTCGTTCTATTGCCGGTCCACTTGTAACCCTGAAATTTACACCCAATTCATTAGCAATAATACCTGCAAGAGTTGTTTTACCTAAGCCCGGAGGCCCATATAACAGTACGTGATCAAGAGCTTCTTTACGATTTTTTGCAGCTTTTACATATATATTCAAATTTTGCTTTAACTCAGATTGTCCTATATAATCTTCAAATATCTTGGGACGAAGAGTTTGCTGCCAATTATCACCCGAAATTTCATTAGCTTCTACCATGCGGTCTTTGTTTTCATCAATATCATCACGTACACTTTTAATAAATTGATTCATTTAACCGATACCCTTTCTGTCATGAATGTTTTTTCCCCATTTCAAACAAAACCGCCCGAACTAATTCCATAGGATCCTTAAATTCCTTTTTTATACTTTTTAAAACAGGCATAATCTCATATTCTTGATATCCCAATGATTTTAAAATCATCACCGCTTCATTTTCCGATACCTTTTCGGAAGTTGAAGACTCAGTATCAGATTCTACATTTTCCACATTAGATACTGCTATTTTATCTTTAAGTTCAAGTACCAATCTTTCTGCTGTTTTTTTACCTATTCCGGGCAACTTCGTAAGAACTGAAATAGATTTTTTTTGAATTGCATTGCAAAATGAATTTATATCTATTGCAGACAATATCCCCATAGCAACTTTAGGTCCTATCTTCGACACCGATATAAGAACTAAAAACAAATCATAACTCTCTTTTTCAATAAAACCATATAATTGTATTGCGTCTTCTCTAACAGCCATGTACGTATATAATTTTATATTTTCACCTACACGGAGTTTTTCTTTATCTATATCAGAAATAAAAATACGATAACCGATTCCTGATGTTTCAACAAAGCATGATTGCTTTTCAAAAGTTGTTACAGTCCCTTTTATATACCCTATCATATTATAATCTCCCGTAAATATTTTCATATTCAGTACGATAAATTGCTGTCAATGCAATGGCAAGTGCATCGGCAGCATCATCCGGGCTTATCTTTTTCTTTATATTCATTATTTGCATAATCATTTCTATTACTTGTTTTTTTTCTGCTCTGCCATATCCTACCACTTGTTGTTTTACTTGAAGCGGAGTGCATTCAAAAATTTTTATATTTTTTTGAAACCCCGCCAATTGTATTACACCGCGTGCTTGTGCAACTGAAATCGCTGTTGTTATATTTTTATTAAAATATAGTGTTTCAATACCCATAACATCGGGTTTATAAATTTCTATTAATTCATTTACTCCCGTAAATATAATGTTTAATCTTTCAGATAAACTATATTCTTTTGTTGTTTCTATTACCCCATAGTCCACAGCAGATATTGAATTACCTTTTTTATCTACAATACCGAAACCGCATCTTCCCGTTCCGGGGTCTATACCTAAAGCACGCATATTTATCTCCCTTATTAACTTTGAGATTATTATAACACAGTATAAACTTAAATTATAAAACAGGAAGTAAAATACTATACTTCCTGTTTTCAATTTCATTTATCGGTTTTTATCTTTTTTAATTCTTTAATTAATATAGGTAAAAACTTATTTAAATCTGCAACAACCGTATAATCAGCTTCTTTCATTATAGGTGCAGTAGAATCTTTATTTATTGCAATTAAAATATCTGATTTTACTCCACAAATATGCTGCATCGCACCTGAAATTCCCAAAGCTATATATACTTTCGGAGAAACATTTTTCCCTGTTTGACCTATTTGATGCTCACTCGTTTCCCAACCCATTTCACAAACCGGTCTACTACATCCTATCGCTGCATTAAGTAATTTTGCCAATTCACTAACATATTTCCAATTTTCTTTTTTACCTATTCCACGTCCCCCGGCAACAATAATCTTTGCATCTTCAACAGGATTGTCTTCAATAGAATTCGTAATAATGTCTTTTAACAATGTTCCTATTTCATTTTCTTTCAAACTAAACTCAATATTTATTATCTTACCATGTCGTGTTGTATCTTCATTCGGATACAAAAAATTTCCGGGTCTAACTGTTCCTATTTGTGGTCTAAAATTGGGACTTACAATATCTGCCATAATATTTCCGCCCATTGCCGGTCTTGACCAAATTACCATACCTGTTTTTTCATCTACAGACATTTCCGTAACATCTGCCGTTACTCCGCAGACAAGTTTTGATGCCGTTCTTGGTGCTAAATCACGTCCATCATCTGTTGACGGAAAAATTATTACCGACGGAAAATGTTCTTTAAAAAAATCAACCAATATTTTTTCATAAACTTTTCCATTGTAATAATTAAATAATTCATGTTCAACTAAATATACATTATCTGCTCCTAAATGAATCAAAGTTTCAGCATGAATTTTAACTTTGTTTCCAATAAATAAAACATTTACTTGATCGTTTAATTTATCGGCAATTTTTTTTGCTTCTCCAATAAGTTCTCCTACAACTTTTGGAAATTCTCCATTTACAGATGTAGCTACTACATATATACCCTTGTACTTTGAAAAATCCATAATTCCCTCTCTATATAACTTTAATTTTTTTCATTGCTTTTAAAAATAAATTTACACTTTCTTCCATATTCGGTGTATCTATAGATATATTTTCTTTTTTTACAGGAATTATCGGCCTTATACCTCTAACTTGTGTAGGTGAACCTTTAATACCTATACGTTCAGAATCCACTTTTAAATCATCTGCAGTCAATGAAATAATTTCAAAATTTTTCTTATTTAAAATTCCCTTGATTGATGGATACCCGGGTTTATTTAACTCTGAAGAAACAGTAAACAATGCCGGAAGTTTGACCTCCAAAATCTCAACATTTTTATTCATTTTTCTTTTAACTTCAACTATATTTTCGCCTTTATACTTTAAATCTACAATTGAACAAATACTTTCTATATTTAACAAGCCGGCAAGTTCCGGTCCTACCTGTGCAGTATTACTGTCCAAAGATTCTTGTCCGCAAAAAATAAAATCAAAATTACCTATTTTTTCTATTCCTGCAGCAAGAGTATAACTCGTTGCCAATGTATCTGCACCACCAAATTTTCTATCTGTTATCAAATAAGCTTTGTCTGCTCCACGCGCCAAAGAATCCCTTAATATTTCCTCAACCGGAGGAGGTCCCATAGATATAACACTCACAGTACCGCCTAATTCTTTACGCAAAGAAAGTGCGGCTTCCAATGCATTTAAATCTAACGGATTAATTATGCTTTTTGCACCATTTCTGTCTAATCTTCCGGTTATAGGATCAATCCTCATTTTTGATGTATCTACTACATTTTTTACACAAACAAGAAAATTCATATTTTCCCCCTACTTATAACTATTTTTTTATATATTTAACTGCATTTTTACCTAAAAGCTTTTTTAACGCGGATTCTGTATAATCGGTATAATCTATCCAATATTCCCTATTCATTTCTATTACTCTTTTTTCTTTCAATAAATGCAAATATATAGGAATTTCTCCATGATTATTTTGTAATATTTCCGTTAAACTTCTGCTTACATAATTTGATTCATGTGATTCATCTACATATAAATGCAATTTCCCACCATTTCTTGATGTTTTCAATTCATCCATATCACGTATATCTTGAACAAGAATTTTTAAATTTCTTTCATCAGCTTGTACTCTACCTGTTATTTTTATAACTTTATCTTTAACTAAATACTGAAATTTATTTTCCCATACCGATGGAAATATCACACATTCAAATTCTCCGTCATAATCTTCTAAAGTTGCATACCCCATTGATAATCCTTTTTTTGTAATAGTTTTTTTTACTCTTGTAACTATACCGCACATTGTCACAATTCTACCATCATAATCAATATCATTATCATCAAAAACTTTTGATTTCACAAACGATTCAATCATGTCGGAATATTCATCTAAAGGATGCCCGCTTACATAAAACCCGAGCAATTTCTTTTCCCAATGAAGTTTTTCTTTTTTCGACATCGGTTCTATATCAGGGTAATCAATTTCTCTTATTATTTCAGATTCAGCAAATAAATTTTGCTGACCGGCATCTCTGTCAAATCTCCCTGATGCGGCTATATTTATAGCATCATCCAAAACTGCCAACAACTGACTTCTATCATAACCGAAACAGTCTAATGCACCGCATTTTATTAAACTTTCGCATGCTCGACTATTCAAAATTTTTGAGTCAATTCTTTCCAATAAATCAATAAGATTTTTAAAATCACCTTTTTTATTACGTGATTCTATAATATGATTTACAGCATTTTCTCCAACATTTTGAATTCCTGAAAGACCGAAAATAATATTTTCACCTTTTACTGAAAAATATGCTTGACTTTTATTTATGTCAGGTGCCAAAACTTTTATTCCGGCTTTACGTGTATTTTCAATGTATCTATTTACTTTATTTATATCACCGATATAACATGTCATCATAGATGCCATAAATTCAGGGCGAAAATTAGCTTTCAAATATGCAGTTTCCCATGCAATACGTCCATAACAAACACTATGAGATTTATTAAATCCATAACCTGCAAAATGAACCATCAAATCAAAAACATGATTAGATATGCTTTTATCTATACCTTTACCCTCAGCACCTTTTACGAAAAGTTCGCGTTGTGCTTGAAGTATCTCGGGTTCTTTGTGTCCCATTGCTCTTCTAAGTAAATCTGATTGGCCTAATGTAAATCCTCCCATTTCAGAGGCAATTTGCATAACTTGTTCTTGATAAAGAATAACTCCATATGTTTCTTTTAAAATTTTTTCCAATGACGGATGAGGATAATCCACTTTTGTTTTTCCGTGTTTTCTATTAATGAAATCTTCCGCCATACCGCTTCCCAACGGCCCCGGTCTATACAATGCTACCATAGGAATTAAATCCTCAAATCTTTCCGGGTGTAATTGCATCAACAAATTTGTAAATCCATCGGATTCAGATTGAAAAACCCCGACAGTATCTCCCATACAAAGCATATTGCATGTTTTTGCATCACTATCGTCAATTTCAGACATTTTAACAGTTATTCCGCGATTTTCTTTTATCATTTGCAATGTATCATGAATAACTGTCAAATTTCTCAAACCAAGTAAATCCATTTTCAAAAGACCTAATTCTTCATCCAGATCTTTTTCATATTGTGTTTGTATAAAATCATCTTGAGTCAATTGTATGGGTACATATTCATAAACAGGTTTTGAACAAATTACTACACCTGCAGCATGTGTACCCGATTGACGTGATAATCCTTCTAATTTTATACAATGATCTACTAACGTACGTACCGTATTGTTATTTTCATATTCATTTAAAAAATCACGTGAAGATTCCAAAGTCGATTTTAAAGTAACACCGGGACCACCGGGTATCATTTTCGCAATTCTATCAACTTCTTTAAGCGGAATGCTCATTACGCGACCTACATCACGTATAACTGCTCTTGCCGCAAGCGTTCCAAACGTAATAATTTGAGCAACTTGTTCTTCTCCGTATTTACTCTTTAAGTACTCAATTATCTCTCCACGTCTTCTATAACATAAATCTGTATCTATATCCGGCATTGATACACGTTCCGGATTCAAAAAACGTTCGAAAAGTAAATCAAATCTTAAAGGATCTATTTCTGTTATATCCAATAAATATGCAACTATACTTCCTGCTGCACTTCCTCTACCGGGACCGATTGGAATTCCTTTATTTTTTGCATACCGTATAAAATCCATTACAATCAAAAAATAATCTGAAAATCCCATCTGATTTATGATATTCAATTCATAATTCAATCGGCTTTCTTCTTTATCATTAAAATGCGGATATCGTTTAGGCAAAGCATCAAAACATAATTTTCGTAAATATGTTGCAGCAGTTTCACCGCAAGGCACATCATACGAAGGAAGTTTATGTTTTCCGAAAGTTAATTTAACATTACATCTTTCAGCTATTATTTTTGTATTTTCTATTGCTCCGGGAAATTCACCCAAAAGCAATTTCATTTCCTCTCCTCTTTTACAATAAAACTCATTATTTGCAAAAGCGAAATGATTTGGATTATCTAAAGTATTTCCTGTAGAAATACATAATTTTATTTCGTGACTTTTAGCATCTTCTTTGCGCACATAATGAAAATCATTTGTAGCTACCAAGCCTAAATTATATTCTTTTGCAATTAAAGACAATTCTTGCCTTACTATAGCTTCTTCCGGCATTCCATGATTTTGCAATTCCAAAAAAAAGTTATTTCTGCCGAATGTATCTATATAAAATTCAGTTAATTTACGTGCTTTTTCTTTATCTCCATTTAAAATCGCTTGCGGTATTTCTCCGCCTATACAAGAAGTCAGTGCTATTATCCCTTTACTATATTTTCTTAATAAATCATGATCAACTCTAGGTTTTACGTAATAGCCTTCAACCCAAGCTTTAGAACAAATTTTAATTAAATTTTGATACCCCTCATTATTTTCTGCAAGTAAAATCAAATGTCCCAACTTTTCTTTGAAAGCATTACCCTTTTTAAATCTTGAATCTGCAGTTACGTATAATTCACATCCTATTATAGGTTTAATACCTTGCTTAATACACTCTTTATAAAGATAAACGGCACCATACATTGCACCATGATCTGTTATTGCAATAGCTTGCTGACCTAATTCTTTTACATATGAAACCAATTCTTTTATGCGACTTATTCCATCAAAAAGACTGTACTCCGTATGAGAATGTAAATGAACAAACGAATCCACAAATTCACATCCCTTCTATTATTTAAAAATATTTATTAAATAAAGAAGCAACACATCAAAAATGACTGTTGCTTCTTTATTTTTTATGTTCATCAGGTTTATCTAAAATAACAATTTTACCTTCTTTTTTTAATTTATTTTTTTCCTCATCAGAAAGAAGTTCAGTATTTAAAACTATTTTAGCTCCCATTTTATTGAGAATTTCATCAATTGTATGTTCTGTCTTAAAAATTTCACTCATAAAAAGCTCCTTCAAATATAATCATTCCACTTATATACAAGTTTTTTCCTTACTAATTTATATATAAATGAAACAAAAGTCCATATAACTGTAATTAATAAAATTTCTAATATATGTAAATTAACCAGTTCTTTTTTTATTAAGATAACATTTAAAATTTTCCAACAAGAAAATTTAGATACGTATGTAATAAAATAAGTTGAAAGTGAACAAATCAAATAAAAATAAGCAAATACAAGTCCCACTTTAACATTACGACTACGAACAAAATAGAAAGATAATACATAAAATATAAGTGTTGAGACTATTCCTATCCAATAATAGCCGCTGTTTATAGCATTATCATCGAAATAAGATTTTAAAAAGAAAGAAAATATCAAGTAAGCAAAAACAGAAACTAAGCTACTTACTAAATAGCCTGCCCTAAATCGTTCAGATAACGGATTTACAGTTTTTACCGCTCCATATATACATCCGATTTGAAAACAAGAAAAAATTATCCAAAAAGATGATAAAGCACCTACTAAGGAAAGTAAATAACTTTCCTTATATAAAGGCATAAATGAATAGCATCCGATAAAAAATAAACTCATTATTGAAAATAAAGTCATCAATCTACAGGAAGTTTTATTTTTAAAAATATCTATTCCCAATGAGAATATAAATCTTATAATACATCCTAATATAATTATTCCTGTTAAAATTTTTGTGCTTTCATTTAAATTATATACTGAATCAACAAAAAAAATAAGTGCAGTTATTCCCAGCAAAAACCATAATTCATTTCCATCAATCCCAGGTCTAAGTAATTTAAGAATTACCTTACGCTCATCATCACTTTTACATATAAATGATGATGCAATACAAAGTCCCCAATCCATTGCCTCAAGTATGAAATAAAGTCCAAAAAAACAAACAGGTAACAACAATATATTGTTACTTATATACATAAAATACCTCCATAAAATCATTTTTTTAATTAAAATAAGTATAGCATAAATAATTTTTAAAATTTAATTATTCATACATTCTTTTCTTACATAATCTGAAGCTTCATGAATAGATTTTGTCTTGTCTTTTAAATACAAATAACAGCTTTTCATTAATTTAATATTCGAATTTTTTCCCACAAATGCAAAATCTGAAGGACTTATAAAATATGATTCAGAATAATTTTCACTAAACTCCGTAACTAACCAATTATTATATCCAGAATCATAAATAATAAATCCGTTCTTTTTTTCACATTTTAAATTATATGCAAATATGCTTAAACATTCTAATATATTCGTATATATAAAAAAATTGTCTTTGTTATTTATTTTTTTTAAAATTTCATAATAATTTTTACAATAAGAAAATATAGAACAATTCATATTAAATATTTTTGAATATTCAACTATCTTATAGTTTTTTTCACCTTTTAATAAAAAAATAATTTCCATACTATTAATCACTTATTTTCCGGATGAAATACTGTGCCTGAAATTTTATCCAAAGATACAAGCTTACCTTCCATAGCAGCGATATACATTCTACGTTCTTCCATATCACTTCTATAAAGACTTTTGGTAACAGTATTATATATTAAAGCAACTGCCAACATATTAATTAATAAAGATGTACCTCCATACGAAATAAATGGAAGCGGTATCCCGGTAACCGGAAAACATCCTATTACCATTGCTATATTTATAATTCCTTGTATAGATATAAGCATAGTCAACCCATATACCAATAAAGCATGATATGTATACTTCAACTGACGTGCCACTGAAAATCCGCAACATAAAAATGCTACATACAATATAAGTATACAAACAGATCCTATAAATCCGAACTCTTGGCTGAAAACTGCATATGCAAAATCAGTATATTGTTCAGGTAAATATAAAAATTTAGACAATCCTTGACCTAATCCTTGTCCAAATATACCGCCGGATCCTACAGCGATTAAACTTTGTACTGTCTGATATCCTAAATCTCTTGCATGCGAAAAAGGATCCCATAATACAATTACACGATCCCATCTATACGGCTCTATCAACGCCAGTAAGAAAAATCCACCTATGGCAGCAGTAATTCCCCATATAATTTCTTTTATAGGCATACCTGACATTATATATAAAAATCCGGGAAAAAATATAATCATTCCGGCAGTGCCCATATCCGGTTGCATCAATACCATAACCGCCATTATAAAAGGTGCAATCAACGGCTTAAAATAACCTATCATAGCACTAAAAGAATCTGATTTTCTTTTACTTCTTGAATGTATAAAAGGTTTAAAAAATCTATAAAATATAGTTATTTTCTCTTTTTTGTCCAATTTAGGTGCCAAATATGAAGCCGTCCAAATAATACCTGAAACCTTAGCTATTTCTGAAGGCTGCAAAGAAACAGGTCCGATTTGAATCCATCGCGTTGCTCCGTTTACAGTACGCCCTGCTACAACAACAGCAAGCAACAATAGTAATGTTATTCCTACCCACAACAATGAATGCTTACGTATAAAAACATCATTACAACGTGATACTATTACACTTCCTATGATACCCAATATCAAATATATACTATGATTAAGTATATGATAATAAGCACTATCACCTGAGTGTAAATCCATATAGTATGTTGCACTGTAAATGTTAAAAAATCCAAGTACTATTAAGATACTTACAATTATAAGCAACCACCGAAGAGCCTTAGGAATGTATTTTACTCTTCGTTTGGGCGCCGTGCTATTAAACGGCATACAGAATTCCCCTTCCTGCTGAATTTTTCTTCGTATTCTGTTTCAACGTCACCTTCTACAGGATTTGAATGTAAATCATAAGTTATATCCGACAAGTTCCATCCTGTTTCTTTAAATTCAGATATCGAAAAATCAAATAAACCACGATTATCCGTTTTAAAAATTATCCTTCCGTCTTTTTTAAGTATAGTTTTATAACGATTTAAAAAATCTCTATAAGTCAATCTTCGTTTAAAATGTCTTTTTTTCGGCCATGGATCACTGAAATTCAAATAAATACAATCAACTTCTCCTTTGCCGAAAATTTCTTCTATAACACTTACATCACCCAAAATTAATCTGACATTTTCTATTTTTGTTTCTGATTCAGCAATTTTCTTTCCAGCATAATAAATAACACCTTGCTGTTTTTCCATTCCTACAAAATTTATTTCAGGATTTTTTAATGCCATTCCCAATATAAATTTTCCCTTTCCTGTGCCGAATTCTACATGTAACGGATTTTCAGGTTTTTTAAAACATTGTCTCCACTTTTCACGTTTATCTTTAGGTTCATCCAAAAATAAAAATTCTTTATATTCTTTAATAGCTTCTTCAATCCACGGCTTTTTACGAAGTCGCATAAACCCTCCTTAAACAACATTATCATTTTATTTATTTTCTTGACTTAAACCTTCGTTTTTTATATCCGGAAGAGGAGCTTCCGTTATAAATACTTTAGGATATGCACTAAAATCTAAATTTGGAGTTACTCCCAATTTACCCTGAGGATATTTGTTATTCCATTCATTATCCAAAATATCCTTGTTTTCTCCAACCTGTTCTTTATCATTTCTTACCCAAATATTACCATACATAGTTAATAAGTCTGAATAATCTTCATCATATTTATCAGAGAAAAAATCATATCTCGCATCGTAATGTACAAATTTCAATCCCATCATACCCATCAAAGTATCGTAAATTTTGTCATTTGTAAAAGGCATATTTTTTCGTTCAATCATTCTATTAAAAATATCCTTTCGAGTTCTTTGATAATTATCGGAAGTATAAACCCAAAAAGGTATATGAACCATCGTGTAGTCAAATTGATCTGCATTATGACCCGGACGTTCCGCTACCAATTCTCCATGATCTGAAAAATAAATCAACCCATCCGCATGTATATAATTTGTAACCTCATTCATAATTTGCGACATTACATAATCATTGAAAAGAACGGAATTATCATATTCGTCAGTCATTATTTCAGCTTTTGTACGTTTTTTGCTTTGATCAACCGGCCAAAAATAAAACTCTTTCGGATAACGATCCCAATAACTTACATGACTACCCATCAAATGAATTACTATTAACTGTCTTCTATTAGTAGGATCCACTTTACGCAAAAAAGGAACTAAAGCAGAATCGTAATTTTTGGTTACAACACCTGTGCCTATGTATTTATTAATCCAATATTGATCATCACATTGAGAACCTATAGCACCTATAGGTGTATCCCATATACCGAAACGTGATTGATTTGATATCCATGTTGTTTTAAAACCTGCCTGTCTGGCTAAATCTATAATGGAAAATGCATCTGCCAATCTTATATCGTTATATTGATTTTTCTCCGTTAAAGCATACGTTAAAACTTGAACAGTTTGAGTATAACAAGAATAAACGTGATTAAAAAATGTATAATGAGGATCTAAAATGGCTTTTGATTGAAATGGAGTATTTTCTCTGTTATAACCATATACATTCATATGATCTCTGGTCAAAGATTCACCAATAACTAATACGTATACACCATCAGGTACACTTCTTAATTCATTCAACAATTTTGAGTCTTCAATTTTCATATGTTTTCTTGACTCTAAAATTTTCTGATATTCTGCAAAACTTTTTAAAGTTGAGGATGTTTCAAAAAGAACATGTGCCAATCTTGTATTGCTTACACTCCATGCTGTAAGTAAACAATTTGCTAAAAATACCATCAATACAAAAAAATATATTCTCTTTGAAAATGTTCCTTTTCTGTTAAAACTGAATTTACTTGTATAAAAAACAAAACCGCCTATTATTAAAACGCCTATTATTGCCGAAATCAACTTAAAATATGAAATATTTACACTTATATACTCCATTGACTCAGTTACATTTGTTTGAGCAAGAGCAAGTAGCATATTTACCGATATAAGCGAATTTGTCAATTCAAAATAACCTACATATGTGCATTGAATAAAAATATACAACAGCATAAACAAAACACATATTATTCTTATTACCCATCTTATCTTACCTGGTAAAACCCATGCAGCAATTAAGCATGACAAAAATAAATATAAAGGTGTACTTAACTCCCCTGACACATCGGTCATATCAAGTACAACACCTGCATGAGTAGATAAATAAGGAACGATTAAAGAAAAAAGAATTAAACACAAAACAGTAATCCATAAATGGATTGCCGCTTTTTTCATTTTATGCTTTATGAAATAAATCGTAATGGCACTAATTTCAAAAAACAATAAAAAAATCTTTGCTTGGGAAAATAATGCATATCCTCCGGCGGATCCATATACCCAACTTAAAAAAAATTCAAATATAAACGGAACCAAAGTAATAGCAGATAACCATAAATACCAATGTCCTCTTTTATTTGAACTTTCACAATCTTGATTCATATCATTGTCACCTTTTAAAAAACTACATATCCAAACAACTTTACAAATACATTATAACTCAAATAATGCTTACCCTATTCATTAATTTCATATATTATTTAATTTTATTTAAAAACATAACTTTACTACCAATATAATACATCTTAAAAATCTTACACTGCAAATATTTCAATAAACTATTTTATAGTATAACCTATTACAATCACTATTTCATGTTTATTCTATCAAATTTTAGACATTTAAATACAGTTATAAAAATATAATAATTTCCGAAAATTATATTTCTTGAACATTACAAATAATAATTCATTTTGTAAATAGTTTTATATTTCATTTTATACTTAAAAAATACCATTAAAATATCAAAAAGTATTTTAATTATATATAAAGTAATATATAAAATTCTCCTTAAAGTAATTTATATATATTACTTTAAGGAGAAAATATCAAATCGGTATTAATTTTATAGCAAATCAATTTGTTAAAGACCTAATCGGAGCCGGTATGCGCCCGCCACGCTTAATAAAATTATCTGCCTTAAACTTACTTATTTTCATAACGGGAGCATATCCCATAAGTCCACCAAAGCTTACCATATCACCCGGTTTCTTACCCGGTACAGGTATAAGCCTTGTTGCCGTAGTTTTATTATTTATCATCCCTATAGCCGCTTCATCAGCCAAAATGGCAGATAAAGTTTCTACAGAAGTATCTCCCGGAACAGCTATCATATCCAATCCCACTGAACATACGCAAGTCATAGCTTCCAATTTTTCAAGAGTTAAACTACCTCTCTTCACGGCTTCGATCATTCCTAAATCTTCACTCACAGGGATGAATGCACCGGATAGTCCTCCTACTCTTGATGATGCCATTAATCCGCCTTTTTTTACTGCATCATTAAGCAATGCAAGTGTAGCTGTTGTGCCCGGTCCTCCGCAACTCTCCAATCCTATTTCTTCTAAAACTTGCGCAACACTATCTCCTACATCTGAAGTAGGTGCCAATGATAAATCTATAATACCGAAAGGAGTATTAAGACGATCTGATGCCACTTTAGCAACCAATTGACCTAAACGTGTAATCATAAAAGCAGTATTTTTTATAACATTTGCAACTACATCAAGAGGTTCCCCTCTTACAGATTCCAATGCTTTCTTTACAACACCGGGACCTGATACACCTACATGTATAGCCGAATCTCCTAACGTAGTTCCGTGAAATGCACCTGCCATAAAAGGATTATCTTCTACAGGATTACAAAATTCAACAAGCTTTGTACAGCCATATGCATCATTATCTTTCGTCAATTCCGCAGTTTTCTTTATTATTTCACCCATCTTTTTTACTGCATTCATATTAATTCCTGCTTTTGTTGAACCTACGGAAACAGAGCTGCAAACACTTGATGTAGATGCTAAAGCTTCAGGAATAGAATTAATTAAAACTTCATCTGAATTACTGATTCCACTATCAACTAATGCTGAAAATCCCCCAATTATATCAATCCCTATTATATCTGCAGCTTTTTGCATAGTTTCTGCAATTGATACATAATTTGAAGACTTAAGGCCTCCGCATACCAAGGATATCGGTGTAACGGAAACGCGTCTATTTACAATAGGTACTCCATATTCTCTGGAAATTTCATGCGTAACTCCAGTTAATTTTTCAGCTTTTGAACAAATCGTATCATATATATTTCTACAAAGTTTTTTCTCATCATCAGATACACAATTCAAGAGAGATATTCCCATAGTTACAGTACGAACATCCAATTTATTTTGATCAAACATTCGCTCAGTTTCTAAAATTTCTTCTATATCAAGCATATATCCTCCTAAATACGATGCATCGAATAAAAAATATCCGTTAACTGAGCACGTGCATCAACACCCATTTTTTTGCCTAAATTTTCTATACGTTCTTGTACAACTTTTAACTCTTCATTAGACTTTTCCATATCACAAATAAGAATCATATTGAAAATTCCATCCAAAATTGTTTGTGAAATATCCAATATATTAATATTCATGTCTGCCAACTCTGTTACTATTCCGGCAACAATACCTATTTTATCTGCCCCGATTACTGTAACTGCAATTTTCTTCATAACTCCTCCTTCAACCATTTCATCGATTAAAAATGAGATAATTCATATATTATTAATTGTATCAAAAGCCGGATTATATTGCATCACATGTAATATGTGATAAACCGCTATATTTAAAACTTAAATATTCTTTCTATTTATTTGAATAATTGATTAAATTCGATAATAAGTGTAAAATGTTTTAAGACTATAATAAAAAAGGAGCTTATATGAATAATTTAAAATATATCTCATGGAATGTAAACGGATTAAGAGCTTGTATAAAAAAAGGTTTTTTGGATTCTTTTAAAAATTTAAATGCTGATTGTTTTTGTCTTCAAGAAACAAAATTACAACCTCATCAAATTGAATTAGATATTCCGGGTTACTACCAATATTGGAACAGTGCAATAAAAAAAGGATATAGCGGTACAGCCCTTTTTACAAAAATAAAACCTATATCTATATCATACGGAATGAATATTGAAGAACATGATCAAGAAGGTCGGTTAATTACAGCTGAATTCGAAAATCATTTTTTGGTGGTGTGTTATACCCCAAACAGCCAAAGGCAACTTGCCAGACTGGAATATAGAATGAAATGGGAAAATGATTTTAAAAATTACCTATTAAAATTAACAGAAAGTAAACCCGTAATATTATGTGGAGATTTAAATGTGGCGCACAAAGAAATCGATCTTGCAAACCCCTCATCCAACCATAAAAATGCAGGTTTTACCGATGATGAACGTAAAAAATTTTCTACACTTTTGGAAAATGGATTTACAGATACATTTAGATATTTATATCCTGATAAGAAAGATGCATATTCTTGGTGGAGTTATTTTGCAAAATCACGTGAACGCAACATCGGTTGGAGAATAGATTATTTTTTAGTATCCGACAAACTTAAAAATAAGATAAAAGATGCAAAAATACACCCCGAAATACAGGGAAGTGATCATTGTCCCGTAGAACTCACTTTTGACTGCTAAAAGGTTTTTAAAACTATGAATGAAAAAAACTTCAACTCATGTTCATGTAACGAAAAAACAAAAAAAGATAATTTAAAAAAAGATAATTTATTGTCTTTTTTTAAAAGTTTAATAATTAAAATTTTTTTATTTTCAATTTCTTTATTTTTACTGTTTTCAATGATTTTATATTACCAGATATACAATAATAATAATTTTTCTGATTATTTTTTTGTTTATTTAATATCACTTTTCTTTGTATTACATTGTATATTTTTTATTATTATTTACAAAAAAAATGCCGATTTTATAAAAAAAATATTGGCTGTTACAAATTTACTTAAACTGGGATTACACCAGATTCATCACGGAATTAAACCTATAGAAATTTATTATAATAATGAAAATGAATTTGGACAATTATGTAAAATCTATAAAATTCTATCTGATAAAATAAAAGAAAAAGAATTGAAAAATAATATAAATGATGAAAAAAGAAAAGTTATTTTTTCTGGTATTATTCATGATAATAAAACATTATTAACTACTCTTCTAGGTTATTCTGAAGCTTTAAAAATGAATAAAAACCTTTCAACTGAAAAAAAAGAAAAATATATAACAGGTATTTATTCATGTGCAGAAGATTTAAGTGAACTTAATGAAACTTTATCTGTATTCAATAAAATATCAAAAACAAATTCTTTACTACATCCCAAGCCTCTAGACTTCAGCCAAACGATTCATAAAATAGTAAATCCTGTAGCAGATTCATTAGCCTTAAAAAATGTCTCTATTACAATGAATTTAGCTGAAAATCTTTATATAAATTTAGATATAAAAGCATTTAAAAGAATACTTTTAAATCTTCTTGCAAATACCATACGTTATAGAAAAAAACAATTTTCAAAAATTACTTTAAAAACATATAAAGAAGGTAATTTTGCTGTTTTTTCTTACAGTGATGACGGTCCGGGTGTATCAAAAGATAATTTACCTCACCTATTTGAAGCATACTATAGAAATCCTGAAACAAAAAAAACTATACAAGGAAGCGGATTAGGATTAGCAATAGTTGCTAAGATTATCGAAGCCCATAAAGGAACCTATGAGGCTAAATCTGATAATGGACTTACTATTATTACCCGTATTCCTTTAATTGAAAGAGAGGATTCTTATGACTAATATTCTTATTATAGAAGATGATAAAAACATGGCGGAAATGGAACGTGATTTTTTGGAGGGTTCAGGTTATATTCCACATGTTGCAAAAAACGGAGAAGAAGCTCTAAAAATAATGAATAATGTAAATGTAGATGCCATTATTTTAGATGTAAACTTACCTGAAGAAGACGGATTTTCTCTTTGCAGAAAATTAAGAGATTTAACAGATTCCCCCATTATTTTTGCAACAGGAAGAGATGATGATGCAGATATAGTAAGAGGTCTCGGATTGGGTGCTGATGATTACCTTGTTAAACCATTCAGAGGGACCGTCTTAGTTGCTCACTTAAAAGCTCAACTGGCTACACACAAAAGATTGATTAATAAAAACAATTACAAACCTTGCATAGAAGACGGTTTAACGATAGGTGAATTAACAATTCGTCCGAAAGCTCGTCAAATTTTATTAGATAATAAAGAAGTTATTATTACCGGAAAAGAATTTGATTTACTGTTATTTCTTGTAGAACACCCCAATGAAGTATTTTCAAAGGAACAACTTTTCGAACAAATTTGGGGTTTAGATCCTATAGGAGAACCTGCCACAGTTACAGTGCATATAAATAGACTTCGTGATAAACTGAAAAGTGTATCAGGACGACCATATGAAAAAATTGAGACTGTATGGGGTGCCGGATATCGTTTTCATATTGATTGATATCTAAGAGAGAAGGTTTGTTAATTAATGAATATATTAATTACCGGAGGTGCCGGTTTTATAGGTTCCCATTTGGCAGATGCATTAATAAAACTTAATCACAATGTTACTATAATTGATAATTTATCTTCCGGAACAAAGTTTAATGTACCGTCTGAAGCTGAATTTATTGAAGCAGATATAAGAACTTCATCTATAGCCAACATTTTTAAAAATCACAAATTTGATTTAGTTTTTCATGAAGCGGCACAAACACTTGTACCTGAATCTATAAAAAATCCATATAAAGATGCAGATGAAAATATAATGGGATTAATAAATGTATTGGAATCTTGCAGACAAACGGGTGTAAAAAAAATAATTTTTTCTTCATCTGCAGCGGTATACGGAAACAATTCGAATTTACCTTTATCTGAAAACGAAAGTTTGTTTCCTACCTCTTTCTATGGATTAACAAAAACTACAAGTGAAAAATATTTAAATCTATATTTTGAATATTTCGGAATACATTACACAATACTACGTTATAGCAATGTATATGGCCCACGACAAGGTGCAAATGGTGAAGGTGGCGTAATATACATTTTTGCGAAAGCTTTAGCTGAAAATAAACCGATAAATATATTCGGAGATGGAAACCAAACAAGAGATTTTATTTCCGTTCATGATATTGTCGAGGCAAACATAGCAGCAATTACTAACGGAAATGAAAAAATATTAAATATAAGCACAGAAACCGAAACAACATTAAATGAATTAGCAAACAAAATGATTAATCTTTCAAAAAAAGATAAAAATTTGATTCATTATAAAAAACCTAGAAACGGTGATATTTACAGATCTTGCTTGTCTAATAAAAATGCTGTTGCTGAATTAAATTGGAAACCAAAAATTTCATTGGATAAAGGTCTGATTGAAACAATTACATATTTTAAAAATAAAACATGAAAACAAAAATACTCACATTTTAAGATAATGTGGGCATTTTTGTTTTATTCAATATACACATTATATCCTTTGGAATCGGTGCCTTTATTTTCATTCCTGATAATTCTTTCAAACAATGATTTTCCGGAAATTCAATCGAATACGAATGTAATAATTGTCTACCAATTTCTAAGATTTTGGAAATTTCCAAACTTTCATTATTTCCATACTTTCTATCTCCCAAAATAGGATGACCGATGTAACTTAAATGTGCACGAATTTGATGAAATTTACCTGTCAATAAAGTTACTTCCAAAAAAGTTACTGGATATTCATGTAATTTAAAACTTTTAATTACATGAACTTTTGTTTTTATTTCTAAAAACCCCTCCTTTTTTTCATTAGATACAATAGCTTTATTATTTTCAACATTTTTAAATAAATAATCTTTTAAATATAAATCATCTTTTATATCTCCAAAAACTAAACAAAGATACTTTTTATTTATAACATGATTTTTAATTAATTCATTTATTTCTCGTGCAATTTTAAATGTTTTTGCACAAATTAATGTCCCTGATGTATTTTTATCTAGACGATTACAAATAGATGGTTTAAATCCTGAATAATTACTATTTTTTATATATTCCAACAGATAATCATTTAAAGATTTTTGCCTTGATATATCTCGTTGAGATAACATGCCTTTAGGCTTATTAACAACAATAATATCTTCATTTTCATACAAAATAATGTCTTTAAATGAAAAATTTTCAATATTCCCCTTTAATATTTCTTTAGATTCCTTTTTACTGAAATTTTCCAAAGTTTCATCAGAAAACCAAATCTCTATAACATCACCTGATTTTATAATTTCATTTCCATTTGCTTTCTTATTATTATACAAAATATTTTTCTTTCTTAAACTTTTATATATTAAACTTTTAGATGCTCCTGGAAGAAGTTTAAACAAAAATTTAATCAGCTTTTGTCCTTCATCACAAAATGAAATTTTATATTCTCTCATAGTTATCTCCTTAAAATAATTTTAACATATTAATAAATAAGAAAAAACTGCACAATATTCGGATAAAAAATAATGAACAAAAAAGCAAGCATCTCTGCTTGCTTTCCTTTAAATTACGACAAATAAAAAAAGCACTATGTTCATCACATGTGCTTTTTCTAATCAGCGGCTTTCTATCCTCCCAGGTCGCTTCCAACCAAGTACTTTCGACGTTTGT
>NZ_CAMUNF010000002.1:0-148103 GCF_947090205.1 Dialister micraerophilus | reverse complement strand
TTACGGATAAAGACGGTAATACCAATAAAACGACTGCCGGCGGTACGGTAATTCAAAATAAGGACGGTACGGAAAAGGTAGAAATAAAGAAGGACGGCATCACCATTACAGACGGTCCGGCTGCTAATCCGAAAAAGAAGATTTCTTTAACGAAGGACGGATTCGATAACGGTGGCAATAGAATTACCAATATCGCAGATGGAGAAAAGAATTCCGATGCCGCTACGGTAGGACAAGTGAATGCAGCCAAGAAAGCAGCAATGGATACATTAGCAGCAGGATTTGATGTCAAGGCCGGAACGGTAACAGGAACTGTTTCCTTAAAAGCCAATGAAAAACCGACTGTTGAATTTTTGTCAGCCGGAAACGGATTGTCTGTAGATTTGACAACTGATGCAGCAACTCATACGCAAAAAATTACCTATCGCTTATCGGATACACCGGTATTCGGTGAAAAAGCAGTACCGGGAGAAGCCGGTAAACCGGGTAAAGATGGTAAGGACGGGAAAGTAGAAGTTGTCGGGAAAGACGGAAGTGCTGTCGTTATCAACGGTAAAGACGGCTCTATCGGCTTGAACGGTACAAATGGAAAAGACGGTATCGGCATTAACGGCAAAGACGGCGGTTCTATCACCATTCACGGAACGAACGGAACGGACGGACAAGACGGACAAAACGGATTGACGATTCGCGGCGTTGACGGAAAGAACGGAGAAAAAGGTGAAAAAGGCGTAGACGGAAAAGATATCAATCGTATTGTGACGGTAGATCCGAACGGAACGAAACATCAATTAGCTACGTTGGATGACGGCTTGAAATTTGCCGGCGACAGCGGAGATGCTATTGCGAATAAATTGAATGAAACCGTTACTATTTCCGGCGGTGTAACAGATGAAACCAAGTTGTCTGATAATAACATCGGTGTGGTGGCTAAAGATGGAAAGCTTAATGTAAAATTAGCCAAGAATCTAACCGGTTTGGAAAGTGCTACGTTTACGGATAAAGACGGTAATACCAATAAAACGACTGCCGGTGGTACGGTAATTCAGAATAAAGCTGGCACAGAAAAGGTAGAAGTCACGAAAAACGGCATTACCATTATGGATGCCGGAGATGGTACACTTGCTCATCCGGGTAAGACGATTTCTTTGACGAAGGACGGATTCGATAACGGAGGCAATAAAATTACCAATATTGCAGACGGTACATCAGATAACGATGCCGCTACGGTAGGACAAGTGAATGCAGCCAAGGAAGAAGCGAAGAAGCATACAACCGTAGAAGCAGGAGATCACTTGTCGATTAAGGAAGAAACCGACAAAAACGGAGGTAAGAAATACACAATTACAGGACCGTCTATTACATCGGAAGATGGTAGTGTTACCGTTGAAGATAATACGGATAAAGGTAAGAAAATAGGTTACAAACTTTCTGTAAACACCGAGAAAATTGCGGAAAAAATCGGAAAAACGGAAATTGAATCGGGCGATACAAGCACAGCAGAAGTGACATCCACAAAAGATGCGAAAACGAATAAAACAACTTATAAGGTGAACGTGAAAGATATGCATGTCGAATCGGGTGAGATATCTTACGATAAAGGAGAAGGCACACTCACACTTAAGCATAAAGATGGAGAAAAAGTGGAAGTGAAAGGCATTCGGAATACATACACCGAAAGCGGTGAATATGATGAAAAAGGGAAGAGGATTAAATTTAACCGTAATGGCGAAAAACCTTTTTATGTGGATATGAGCAAGCTGGTTAACGGTATGAATTTCGGTATAGCAAAACTTGATAACAAAATCAATCGTGTAGGATCAGGAGCGGCAGCATTGGCGGCACTTAAGCCGTTGGAATTCGATCCGGAAGATAAATGGGATGTTGCTGTCGGTTATGGTAACTACATGGGTGCAAATTCACTTGCATTGGGTGCGTTCTACCGTCCGAATGAAAATACGATGTTCTCACTCGGAGGATCGTTCGGTGACGGAGAAAACATTATTAATGTAGGACTTTCCATGAAAGTAGGTAAAGGTATACAGAGATTTATATCTAAAGCGGAAATGGCAAACCGCATTGTAGAGCAAGATGCAGAAATTGCGCAACTTAAGGCAAAAGATGCACAACGTGAAGCAGAAATCAAGGCGTTAAGGGAAAAAGATGAACAACGTGAGTTACAGATGAAAGAAATTCTGAAAAAGCTCAATATGGCGTAATTTCTTAAAGATAAAACCTCGACAAAATGTCGAGGTTTTTCTTTTTTTATATCGGCGTTGTTTTATTGATATATGAATAAAAGTATATATATTTGTGTTATTATGAAATAAGCGAGGTGAATAATGAAAGCAGAATGGAAAGTTCCCGAAAAGTGGGACGGTTGTTCGATTAAAAAATTTATAAAAGGTTATTGCGGACTTTCTACAAATTTGTGGAAAAAAATAAAATGGAACGGTTCCGTCATTTTAAACGGAGTTCAAATATATAATGCAAATATCGTTGTACATGTCAATGATAAAGTTGTATGCGAGTGGAGTGAAGAAACCGATATTATTCCATCATGTATTCCGTTGAAAATTATATATGAAGATAATACATTATTGATTATAGATAAAGATGCAGATATGATTATTCACCCTACAAGCAAAACGGAAACGAATACACTTGTAAATGCAATTTCCGGATATTATAAAAAAAATAATCAAATGTCGGGAATACATCCTATATACAGATTGGATCGAAATACTACCGGATTGATTGTTGTTGCAAAATCTGCAAAATTACAATATGAATTGTCAAAAGAGCATGGAACTATAAAGCGTGAATATCTTGCTGTTGTAGAAGGCAGATTTAAAAATAAAGAAGGTAGCATTATTTATCCGATAGGAAGAAAAGAAGGCAGTATTATTGAATGGAAAGTAAGAGATGACGGAAAAGAAGCGAGAACCGATTATAAAGTGATTGAAGAGAAACCCTCATGTACATTGTTGAAATTACGTTTGTATACAGGAAGAACTCATCAAATACGGGTACATATGTCATTCTTGGGTCATCCTCTTATAGGTGATGATTTGTATGGAGGAAATTGTTCAAAACTGAAAAGACAAGCATTACATTCACATCATATTTCATTTATACATCCAGATACCGGTGAATGTATGGAATTTAAATCTCCTATGCCGGATGACATGTATGAATTTTTTGAAAATGAATAGAGATGATTTTATGAATTTAAACAAATTTGAAAATATAAGTTTTTTGTCTTTTTCAATATTTAAAAACAAGCCGTTAATTGCCGCAGTTTCTACAAGAAGCGGCGGAGTAAGCAGCGGACGGTTCGGTTCGCTAAATATGAAATTTCTGGAAGGCGAAAAATCTGAAAATGTTGTAGAAAACAGAAAAAGATTTTTAAAAGTTTTTGATATTTCATATAAAAATATTATTGCTTGCGATCAAGTACATGGAGTTGAAATTAAAACGGTTACGGGAAAAGATAAAGGAAAAGGCGCTTTATCTCCAAATAGTTGTTTTCATGGATATGACGGGTTGATTACAAATGAATTGAATGTTCCGCTGACAATGTGTTTTGCAGATTGCACTCCGATATTTCTATATGACAAAGTAAATAATGTTATTGCACTTTGTCATGCGGGGTGGAGAGGTACTGTAGGAAATATAACGGGAAAAGCGGTGGATATAATGAAAACCGATTTCGGTACAAATCCTGAAAATATAGTAGCCGGAATAGGACCTGCGATAGGTCAAGATTCGTTTGAAGTGGGGAAAGAAGTATATGAAGAATTTTTGAAAATATTTGATAAAAATGAAATGAATTTGATTTCATATGAAGGTAATAACGGGAAATATTTTATCAATTTGGAAAAAGCCAATGAATTATTGTTGGTAAAATCGAAAGTAAATTCAAAAAATATTGAATGCGCCGATTTTTGTACAAAAACACATAGCGATATTTTGTATTCATATAGAAAAGATAACGGTAAAACAGGTAGACATATGGCGGTATTTATGTTAAAAAATAGATAATGAAAAATAGGGGAATAAATTATTATGATAACTGTGAAATTTGAAAATAAGGTGAAAATGCCGAGGTTGGGACTCGGTGTATGGCAATGCGGAGACAAAACCGAAGATGCGGTAAAGTACGCATTACAGGCCGGATACCGTCTTATAGATACTGCAGCGGAATACGGTAATGAGAAAGCTGTGGGAAAAGCTATTCGTGAATCCGGAGTTCCGCGAGAAAAAATATTTATAACTACAAAATTATGGAACTCGGATATAAGAAAAGGTCGTGCAAAAGAAGCTTTTTTCGACAGTTTTAAAAGATTGCAAACCGATTATATAGATATGTATCTTATACATTGGCCTGCGGAAGGATTTCAAAAAGCATGGCAAGATATGACTGAGATTTATCATGAAGGTTGGGTACGTGCAATCGGAGTGTCGAATTTTCAAATACATCATGCAAAAGAACTTGAAAATGCTTCTGATGTAATACCTTTTGTAAATCAAATCGAATCGCACCCGTATTTCAATAATCAGGAATTGATAGATTATTGCCTTGAGCATAAAATAGAAGTTACGGCATACAGTCCGTTAGGCAGCAATGAAAATGGATTGCTGGAAGATCCGATACTTATGAGAATAGCAAGAAAATACGGTAAAACAGTTGCACAAGTAATACTCCGTTGGAATTTACAACGTGGAATTACATCAATCCCGAAATCTGTGAATAAAAAAAGAATAGAAGAAAATATAAATATATTCGATTTTGAATTATCTTCAGGAGATATGAACAAAATATTTGCATTGAATAAGAATGAAAGAGTATCGGCAGATCCGGATAATTTTAACTTTTAAAATAAAATGACCTCAAAAAGAGAATAAAACTTTTTGAGGTCATTTTTATTTGTTTTTTCTGGCATCTTTAGGACTTTGTCCCTTGTATCTTTTGTATAAAGCCGAAAAACGCCCGGGTGAACTGTATCCTACTGCTTTTGCAATATTTTTGATGTCTATATCGCTTGTCATGAGTAAATTTTCGGCAAAGTTTATTCTTTTTCTTTGCGTATATTCGGTAATACTCATGTTATGTATTTTTTTAAAAGTACTTTTCAATTTAGTGCCGCTCATCATTGCGATTTTTTCAAGTAATGATTGAGGTATTTTCATTGAATAATGGTCATTTATATAAAGACAAACTTTTTCAATTGCTTTTTTATCCGATAAAGGAACGGATTTTTTATTTTTACTTTTTAAAAAAGCATTGATTGTAATACTGAGCCATTCTTTGGCGATACCTTCAAAAAATAAATCTGCGGCAGGTTTTTCCATGGTACAGTTTAATATTTTATTTGCAAGTTTTTTTATAGGTTCGGTTATGGTATCTCTTGTTGAGAGAAATACATGTGATACGTTATCTCTTTTAAGTTGCAATGATTCCACAACATATTTTTTCAACATATTTTCTTTAAATTTTAAACTTACTCCGTAAAAAATTGAATTCTTGTGGAAAATATAATTGTTTTCACGAAATACATCCATAATCAATATTGTATTAGGTCCTATATTTTGATATGGTGTGTCCCATTCTCCGTTGCAAGAAATAATATAGTTTGAAATCAAAGATAAGTAATCGGATAAAATTTCAGATTCGTTAAAAACATAATCTTCTTTTATATACATATTATGAATATCTATATAAAAATCTTTTCCTTCGTAAATCCAATATGTTCCGGAATATTCCGAGTTATTACATGAAAAAGTTTTTCCGGCAGGACTGTATAAAGGGGTTTCTGCAAGTTGTAATCTGAATTTTTTTATTAAATCATCAAAATTTTTCATAAATTATCCTATCACGATTAGACGATAAAACGATTAATCTTATTTCTGTGTTTTATTGTAACATGTAATTTTCGTTGATACAATTTAAGTATAAGCTGTAAAAATAATATTGGATTTGATTTATATCTGTCTAATTGTTATATAGGAGGGTTTATGGAAATTTATAAAAAAATGTTTAAATATGTACCGGAAAAGAAATGGTACATTGTAATATCCGTAATATGTTCTGCGCTTTCCGCATTTTTGACTGTAGGTGCATATTATTATGTTTATGAATTTTTAATTAAGCTTTTGAGTTTAAACTTGCAAAGTGCTTGGGATGCGGGAATGAAAGTGGTTTTATTATTGATTTCAGGTTCGATTGTTTACTATATATCTGTAATTTTATCGCATATATTCGCATTCAGACTTGAAACTAATTTAAGAAAGTACGGTATAAATTTGTTGAGTAAGGCAAGTTTTAAATTTTTTGATTTGTATCCTTCGGGTTTGGTAAGAAAATTGATAGATGATAATGCTTCAAATACTCATACTGCCGTTGCTCATCTTATACCGGATAATGCAAGAGGGATGTTTTCGCCGTTGCTTGCGATAATGTTAGGATTTTTTATTGATATTAAACTAGGAGTAACTTTGCTTGCACTTGTGGGAATTTCAGTTTTCATTTTAAGCAAAATGATGGGTGAACAAAAATTTATGGAAAAGTATCAAAAATCATTGGAAGTGCTTAGTGATGAAACTGTTGAATATGTAAGAGGCATTCAGGTAGTAAAAATTTTTAGAACTTCAATAACTACATTTCGTTCTCTCTATGAAGCTATAATGAATTATTCGAAGAATGCCTATGAATACGCACAGAGTTGTAAGATACCTTATACAATTTATAATTGGATTTTTTTCGGTTTGGTTTGCATTGTTTTGCCTGTTTTGTTTTTCTTTGAAGATATTGTAAATATAGATATACGAATTCTTGTCGAGCTACTTATGTTGTTCTTTTTGACAGGAGTTATTTTTGCTGCATTCATGAAAATAATGTACATAGGAATGCATACCTTTCAGGGGAGTGAATGTATAAGAAAACTTGAAGATTTATATGAATCTATGGAAAAGGAAAGAATGGTATTCGGCTCTGTTTCTGAATTTAAAAATTATAATATTGATTTTGAAAATGTAACATTTGCATATAAAGACAGAAATGTAATTGAAAATTTAAGTTTTTCACTTGATGAAGGTAAAATTTATGCATTGGTCGGAGAGTCCGGCAGCGGAAAAACAACGATTGCAAAATTAATTTCAGGTTTTTATTCGGTAAATGAAGGTGTAATAAAGATAGGGGATATACCAATACAAAATTATTCATATGAAACTTTATCTAAGAATATTGCATTCGTATTTCAAAACTCAAAATTATTTAAAACGGATATATACACAAATGTAGCTATAGGCAGAAAAAATGCAACACGAAAAGAAGTTTTGAATGCACTTCATTTAGCATCTTGCGATTCGATTTTAGACAAATTGCCCAATCGTGAAAATACTGTAATCGGAAGTAAAGGTATAAATCTTTCTGTCGGAGAAAAACAAAGAATAGCTATAGCACGTGCAATATTAAAAGATGCAAAAATAATTATAATGGACGAAGCATCCGCATCGACTGATCCGGAAAATGAATATGAAATACAAAAAGCATTTAAATCATTGATTAGAGGAAAGACGGTAATCATGATAGCGCATCGGTTATCAGCAATTAAAAATGTGGATGAAATTCTCGTGATGGAAAAAGGAAAAATTATAGAAAGAGGAAGTGATTTGAGTTTAAGCAAGTATGAATCAAAATATGATGCCTATAAGAAAATGTACGGCAAAGCAAATGAATGGAGGCTTGTATGATAAAATTCTATGAACAAAGATTTGCACTTACAAAGAAAGGTGCAAAAGGACTTACAAAAGCTACAATGCTTTCACTTATAGTTTATTTTATACAAATGCTTCCGGTTATATTGCTTATGAAACTTTGCGACGATATTCTGAAAGGGGTATTATCCGATGCAGGTTTATACAGCATATTATCAATAATTATTTTGGTGATTTTATATCCGGCACTTTTAAAGGAATATGATTTATTGTATAACGCGACTTATAAAGCAAGCGCAAATTTACGTATAGATACGGCAGAAAGAATGCGTAAGTTACCGTTATGGTATTTTTCCAGACACAATATTTCCGATATGACGCAAATGATTATGAGTGACATTACAGGAATTGAACACGCGATGTCACACAGTATACCTAAAGTATTCGGATTTATAGGGTTTTTTATTTGTATATCCGTTTTAATGTTTTTTGAAAACTTGAAAATGTCAATAGCGGTTATAACACCTATTTTATGTAGTTTTGCATTTATACTTTTATCACGAAAGATGCAAATAAAAATACATAACAAATATTTCAAACAATTACGAGAAAATTCAGAAGCATTTCAAGAGACTATAGAAATGCAACAAGAAATAAAAAGTTATTGTTTGAGTAAATATATTAATAAAAAGCTTAATAAAAAAATGGATTTGTCCGAAAAAATGCATTTAATCGGAGAAATCAAGCAGTCTGTAATAATGATTTTTTCTATTTTGGCAGGTTACTTGGGGGTTGGAGTTGTAATTATAACCGGAACATATCTTTTGATGACGGAACAGATAACTCTCGTTTATATGATAGGATATTTCCTTGCAAGTTTAAAATTTAAAGAAATAGTAGACTCTTCCGAAGAAAATATAATGGAAATTTTATATCTTACACCTAAAATCGAGCGTATACGTGAAATGAAAAATGTTGAAACGGAGGAGGGTAAAGATTTTGAATTTTCAAATTTCGACATAGAATTGGAAGATGTAGAATTTTCTTATGAAAAAGGCATAAAAGTTTTGAATGGTGTATCGTTTAAAGCAAGACAAGGAGAAGTTACTGCAATTGTAGGGAAAAGTGGTTGCGGCAAAAGCAGTATTTTGAAATTGATATCTAAACTTTATGATTATGATAAAGGAAAAATAATTATCGGCGGAAAGAATATAAAAAATATTTCTACCGATTCATTGTTTAAAAATATTTCAATGGTATTTCAAGATGTTGTGTTATTTAACACTACAGTTTATGGAAATATTTTGATTGGACGTAAAGATGCAACGAGAGAAGAAGTATATGAAGCAGCAAAACTTGCAGGTTGCGATACTTTTATAAAAAAGCTTTCAGATCAGTATGAAACTGTTGTGGGTGAAAACGGTGCAACATTGTCAGGCGGAGAAAGGCAGCGAATTTCTATAGCACGTGCATTTTTAAAAAATTCTCCGATTTTGATATTGGATGAATTTATGGCAAATCTTGATATAGAAACTGAAAAGGAAATACAATTAAGTCTTAATGAATTGATAAAAAATAAAACCGTTATAGTAATTTCACATAGAATGAAATCCATAGAAAAGGTAAATCATATAGTTGTTATAAACAACGGAGTTGTAGAGTGTGAAGGAACTCATGAAGAATTGATTGAGAAATCTTTTGTATATAATGAACTTTTGAATAAATCGAAAATGATAGAAGATTTTATTTATTAACCAATAAAAAAAGACCGTTTGAAAAATTAATTATAATTTCTCATTCGGCCTTTTTTTACATTGTTCGTTTTCCGAGTGAAGGGTGATTTACCTGTTTAAGACTGCGTTTTTCTATAAGAGTCAATGCTTTTTGCATACTTATATCTTCTCTTTTGTCTTTTGTTTCATATACAAGCAAAGGATTGTCCGTATTTAATTCACTTGCGGGAAGGTATACATATTCTTTTAAAAAGTTATCACCGTAAATGAATCCTGACAAAAGTTTGCTTTCTGCAACCTTATGCATCGGTATCCTCCAAATTACATATAAATAAAGGTTTGAAATTCAAGTAGTCTGCTGAAGTAAGATGAAGACGTATTCCGTCCACTTCGCTCGGAATGTTGTAAAAATGAGGATTGCCGTGGATATGTCCGTAAATACAATCGGTTGCACCGTATTTTTTCATTATATCGTGCATATGAGTTGGATTACGTGCTTCATCATAAGGTGGATAGTGAAGGCATGCAATAATACGCTCGCAAGGAAGTTTTTGTGCGGAAATTAAACCTCGCTCCATGCGTCCTTCTTCACGTGCCAAAATTTTTTCATCATCTTTTGTAAATTTTCGTGAAGTTTCCGCTATCCAACCTCTGGTACCGGTGAGAGCTATTTGTCCTACTTTTATAGCACAATTATGAATGAATTCAAACTTACCTTGCGTCATTTTGGTCATTTTAGTAACCGTATCCCACCAATAATCGTGATTACCTCTGACAATTATTTTTCGCCCGGGAAGATTTCCTATCATAAGCAAATCTGAAATGGCAGTTTTTAAGTTCATAGCCCAAGATAAGTCACCTGCCAAGATGACGGTATCTTCAGGTTTAATCGTTTCGAGCCATGAATTGACAATTTTTTGGCGATGATTTTTCCAATGATCCCCGAAAATATCCATCGGTTTGGTAGGAGGATCGCCGGAAAGATGAAAATCGCTGAAGGCATATAATTTCATATTAAACTCCGAAGTATTTTCCAGAAAGAAGCAGTTTTTTTATAATATTTCTGTTCTTATCTGAAAGTGTATTTGTTATGTAATATCCTCTGTGTAAAGGATTTGTTGTAATAATCGGAATAATTTTTGCGTGAATTTTCTCCAAATTATAAAAGAAAATATTGTAACTTGTGCAATTTATAGGAAAATCGTTTAATAAAAATTTTGCACAATTTTGTATTGCATCGGCAAAATTATTTATATTTCCGTCTTTATTTAGTGTAACGGTAAATTCTCCGATTCCGTAAATAGGCACATTTGAAAATTTTAAAGTATAATCGCAATTTTCATTTATAATTGGACCTGAAAAATTTTTCTCATCAATATTCAGTTTATAATCATAGTCTTTAAAACCCATTATTTGTGAGTGAGGATGTCTTTGAGAACCTCCGGAAAAAGGTCCGTAATTTCTGAAACAGATTACTGACTTGAATTTTCCGCTCGAGTCTGTTTTCAGCCATTTGTCAAATAAAAAAGAAAAAACATCGTGCAATTTATCGGAATTATATCGAGTAAATTCATCATCGTGTTTTTCAGTTTCAATTATAACCGTAGGCCATGTTCTATCCAGTACGGGATATTTATTCATAAGCCAAATTATATCGTTTTTACGTTCAAGAATATTTGTCAAAGTATCTCTTCTGCAAAAAGGACATTCTTTTTTATTTGAATAGTAGGGTTTTTTATTTCCTATGTCTAAATTGAAAACAACAGATTTTTGCATATATTATTCCTCTTCGGTTATTATAGCATACCGAAATAAAAGGTAATTAAAAATAATTCATCGGAAAAATAAATAAAAAATTATTGACAAAAATAATACTATAAGATATTATTGTAATATAATACTTCATTAACTAAGTAAAGTAATAAAGAAATCAGGAGGGCTTATGAAACAATGGAAGAAAATGTTGGTGGTCGGTATGGTGGCTGCCGGCGTTGTAGGGCTGGTTGCAGGCTGCGGTTCGGATTCTGCAAAAAATGACAGTACTCAGAAGCCCAAGAAGATTATTGCGGGTTTGGATGATACGTTTGCACCGATGGGATTTCGTGATGAGAACGGAAATATTGTAGGATTCGATGTGGATATTGCAAAAGCCGTATCAAAAGAAATCGGTGTTGAAATTGAATTTAAACCGATTGATTGGGCAAGTAAAGAAAGTGAATTGAATTCGGGACGTATAGATTGTATTTGGAACGGTTTGAGTATAACGCCCGAGCGTGAAGAGAAAATGGATTTTACAAATCCTTACATGAACAACGACCAAATTTACGTTGTTATGGACAATTCAGATATTAAATCTGCAAGTGATTTGAAAGGTAAACGCATTTGTTTCCAGGAGGGATCGACTGTAGACCTTGCTTTGAATAAGAATATGGATTTACGACATTCGTTCGGTGAAATCAAGACTTATCCGGACTTCACTTCATGTTTCCTTGATCTTGATGCAAACAGAGCGGATGCGGTTTTAGTTGACGGAATTTTGGCAGATTATTATATGACAAAATCTCCGGGTAAATATCGTAGATTACCGGAAAAATTATCAACGGAACCGTTTGCAATCGGTGTGAAAAAAGGTAATGAAGAGATAGTAAAAATGTTAAACGAAGGAATAGAGAAAGTTAAAGCAAGCGGAGAAGCCGCAAAAATTTCTCAAAAATGGTTCCAACGTAATGTAATCGGATGAGACTTGAAAGAGGAGCGTAACAACGCTCCCTTTTGTTTTGTTTTGTTTATCGGTTGTTGAAGAAGGGTGAATAAATGTCTTATATACAAGGAATTTTACCGCAAATGATTAGCGGATTGGGTGTGTCGGCACAAATTTTTATAATAACTTTGGTATTATCTCTTCCTTTAGGTATACTTTTATCGTTATTGCGTGTATCCGGTGTTTCCGTTATAAAAAATTTGGCCGGTGTATATATTTACATAATGCGAGGTACACCGCTTATGTTGCAAATATTGTTTATATACTACGGATTACCGTTGATTTTGGGAAATTCGTTTCAAATGAATGATTTTTCATCTGCAATTATCGCATTTGTAGCAAATTATGCAGCTTATTTTGCAGAAATTTTCAGAGGCGGTATACAATCCATCGGTAAAGGGCAGTACGAAGGAGCACAAGTATTGGGATTTAATTATAGTCAAACAATGAGATATATAATTTTGCCTCAAGTGGTAAAAAGAGTCCTTCCGCCGCTAGGAAATGAAACTATTACATTGCTTAAAGATACTTCGCTTGTATATATTCTTGCCATGAACGATCTTATGAGAGTTACACGTTCAATCGTTCAAAGAGATTTTGATACAACGGCATTTTTGGTAGCAGGAGTGTTTTATCTTGTATGTACATTTGTGCTTACTAAAATACTTACTTGGCTTGAAAATAAATATGCGGTATATAGTGAATGAGGTGTGATATGAAATTTATTGAAATGAAAAATATATACAAAGCATTCGGCGAACATGAAATTTTAAAAGATGTAAATCTTTCCGTAGACAAGGGACAAGTTGTATCTGTTATAGGTCCGTCGGGTGCCGGTAAAAGTACATTACTCAGATGCCTTAACAGATTGGAAGAAATAAATAAGGGAAGTATTTATATAGACGGGGAATGTCTTGCAAAAGAAGAAAACGGAAATGTAATTTATGCCGACGAAAAAATGTCAAAAAAGTTACTTGGTAAAACAGGAATGGTTTTTCAGTCATTTAATTTATTTCCACACATGACGGTTGCAGAAAATATTATTGCGGCACCTGTATACGTAAAGAAAATGAAAAAAGAAGTTGCACTTGAAATTGCGAAAGAAATGCTTGCAAAAGTAGGCCTTGAACAAAAAATGAATGCATATCCCGGGAATTTATCGGGAGGACAAAAACAACGTGTTGCAATTGCACGTGCGCTTGCAATGAATCCTGAAATTATTTTGTTTGATGAACCTACTTCGGCATTGGATCCGGAACTTACAGGTGAAGTTCTTAAAGCAATTAAAAGACTTGCAGAAGAAAAAATGACAATGATTATAGTTACTCATGAGATAGCTTTTGCAAGGACGGTATCGGATAAAATAATATTTATGGTAGACGGATGTATTGAAGAAGAAGGAAACAGTGAAGAAATATTCAATAATCCGAAAAGCATAAGAACAAAAGCTTTTTTGAAATCAGTTTTGTAATAAAAAAAATACCGATTTTACAAATAGAATAACGGTAAAATCGGTATTTTTTATTTTAAGTGTTATACTATATTAAAGTATGCGGTAAACTATAATTTTAAAAAGGAAATATAATGAAATCTTTTAAAAATATTTTTATTATACTTATGCTATTTACTACAATTTTAACTGCAGGTTGTTCACGAGTATCCGTACATGTACAAAAAGCCGAATTTACAAAAAAACCTTTTGTATATGAAGAAGAAATAAAAATGGAAGCTTCGCAGACAATACCGATTATTCCCATCGTATCAGGAAAAATAATTTCAGGTAAGCCGGATATAGGACAAAAAGTAAAAGCCGGAGATATTTTGTTTAAGTTGGATACTTCAAAATATGAAGAAGAACTTTCATCACTTAGCAAAAAAAGTGTAAATAACGAAGTTTCCGAAGAAGATGATCCGGCCGCACTTTCATTGGTTAATCAAGGAATAATTACAAAAGCTGAATATAATAAACTTATGCAAAAGAAAGGAATAAAACATTCAAACAATGCAGTAAATGAAATTCAGTCGCAAGCGAAACTGAATACAATTGCAAAAATTATAGAAGAATGTACCGTAAAATCTCCTATAGACGGAGTCATTTCCGAATTGTTTATAGGAGAAAATCAATCAGTAATGTCAGGTAAACCGGCACTTATCGTAAGTCAAAATGCATATGTTTGCGGAGAAATTTCATTACCGGAAAATATTGGAGATGCTCTCGAAGAATCGGGTAAATTAAATAAATTGAAAGTACAATTGATTGACGGAGAAAATACGATAGACGGGGAATTTAAAGTAAATAAAGCGGAAAACGGACACAAAACATATAAAGTAGAATTTAAAAATAAAGATAATAAATTGAAAGTAGGAAAAAAATATAAAGTACATATAGAAACAGAACGTGAGATACCATGTATTATGCTGCCGATAAAAGCACTTATAGGAGAAGATACCGTAGCAATAGTAACTGAAAGCGGACTTGCAGATATGAAAACGGTAAAAGTGGCTTATAATGACAATAAAAATATTTTTATCATAGACGGCATAAACGAAGGTGAAGATGTTATTGTAAATCCGCCAAAAAATTTGGAAATAGGTGCACAAGTAAATGAAGTTTAAAAAATCCGTATTTACGGATTTTTTAAATTGGTAAACAAATTGAATATAATTTATAATATAAAATGAAATAATGTAAACTTAAACGATGTAAGGGGATTTCATGAAATTACTTCGATTGACAATGCAAGGCTTTAAATCTTTTGCAGATAAAACGACAATAGAATTCAGTGACGGAATGACTGTTATAGTAGGACCCAACGGTTGCGGTAAAAGTAATATATCGGATGCTGTTCGCTGGGTTTTGGGCGAACAAAATGTAAGAAATTTAAGAGGACAAAAATCTGAAGATATTATTTTCTCCGGATCGGAAACAAGAAATACAAAGCAAGTTGCAGAAGTTACAATGGTACTTGACAATGAAGACGGAAAATTACCGTTGCAAACTGCAGAAGTAACTATAAGCAGACGTGTATTCAGAAGCGGTGAAAGTGAATTTTATATAAATAAAAGATCATGCCGCTTGAAAGATATTCATGAACTTTTGGCAAACAGCGGACTTGGAAAAGGAACACTTGCAATTATAGGACAAAATCGTGTAGATCAAGTATTGACAGCTCAACCTGAAGAAAGGAGACTGATTTTTGAAGAAGTTGCAGGAATCAGTCTTTTTCGTATGCGTAAAAATGAAGGACTAAGAAAGCTTGAAAAAACAGATGAAAATATGAATCGTGTAAAAGATATGACGGCACTTTTGGACGAACAATTGGTGCATTTAAAAGAAGCTGCCGAAAAAACAAAAATTTATCGCAAATATGAAGAAGAGCAAAAAGCAATCAATATAACGGAACATTTATTGAAACTTGCATCTGTAAACAGAATGATTTCAAAATATGAAACGGAAATCAGAAATTTGACAGATGAAAATGTAAAATATGAAACGGAAATATCAAAATTTACAACAGAAAAAGTAAAATTTGAAATAAAGAATGAAGAAAGTAAAAAAGAGCTTCGTGAAGCAAATGAAAAGGTTGCAAAATGTTTGCAAGAATTGGAAAAAATACGCAGTGACTACAGAATAAAAGAATCCTTACTTCAGCAAGTTAAAGATAAACTTCAGAAATTGAAAGAAGATGAAGAAGATCAAAACCTTGCGGAAAATGAAACAAAAGAAGAATTGTCTGCGGTAATTGAAGATTTAAAGAAATGTATTTCGGAAAAAGAAGAAAAAGAAAAGGAACTGTTACGAGCTGAAGAAGAAAAAAGTAAAATATCTTCGGTACTTCAGCATGAAAAAGAAGAATATTATAAAGCACTGGATGTAGATAAAAAACAACTTGCGGAAAGAGAACGTTTAAAACAGGAATTTTCACATATAAAGCAAGAAAAAATAAGACTTGTAGAAGAGAAAAACAAAAAAACAAAGGATTTGGAATTAATAAAAAATCAACGTAATGAAACTGAAAGAAAACTTAAATACATAACCGAATCAATTGAAAAATTGCAAAAAGAAATTTCGGTAAAAAAGAAAAATTCGGAAGAAACAGGTAAAAATTTAAGAAAAATACAAAACGAGCAGTTTATTATTTTACGTGAATTCAATGACACTCGAACAACTTACGAAAAAATAAAAGATAAAAGAGAATATTTGTCAAGCTCAGACAGAGAAAATGCAAATTTCACAAGTGCTACAAGAAGAGTTCTGTCAAATATTTCCATGTTTGGAAACGGTATATTCGGTACTGTAGGACAACTCCTTAAAGTTCCGGATGAATATGCAGATGCGGCAGAAGTTATATTAGGTGGTAAAGTTTCAAATATAGTAGTAGATACATCAAAAACTGCACAGAATATAATTGAATGGTTGAAAAGAAAAAAACTTGGAAGAACTACATTTTATCCATTGGCTTCAATAAGAAGAAAGCATAGAAGTGAAATAGAAAAAGAAATTCTCGAAATTGAAGGTGTTAGAGGATTTGCAAAAAGTATTTTCAAATATGATAAAAAACACTTCGAATTATTTGAATATTTATTAAATGGTATAGTGATTACGGAAAATTTGACGATTGCACGTAAATTATCCGATAAATATAATCATACATTGCGTATAGCAACGCTTGACGGTCAAATTATACATGCAGGAGGATCACTTACAGGAGGATCACTTAAAAAAAGTGAAAATACATTCTTCGGAAGAAAGAAAGAAATAGAAAAACTTTTAAAAGAAGAGAAAAATTTTGAAGAAAAATTAAAGAATTTGAAGCAAAAACGTTTAAATATAGATTTTGAATGTTCGAATTTATCGGACAAAGTAACAGAAATACAAGAAAATTGTAAAAAGCTTGAGATAGATTATGCGTCATTAATTTCAAAAAAAGAAGGACTCGTAAACTCATTTAACGTATATAAATCAAATGAAGAAAAAAATAATATAGAACTTCAAAAAGTGTCAGCCGATTTGAAAGGCATAGAAGAAAAAATAAAAGTTTTTTCTGAAAAGGATATTTCTACAAATTCATTGAAAAATACAGCCGATGACGGTAAGTTGAAATATTGGACGGAAAAAGAAGAAAAGGCGAAATCATCTATATCATCGATACAAGTTGATTTGGCAAAACTTCAGGAAGCAATTCATTTTAATCAAAAAATGAAAATTGAACGGGAAAATTATTCTATACTTCAAAAAACTGAACGTATCGAGCTTAATCAGGAAATCGCGGAAACTGTTGAAAAAGAAAAAAATATATCAAAAGAATTGGTACAGATGGAAGAATTATTTAAAACCAATCAAAAAAATTATGAAGAGTCAAAAATAATACAAAATAATCTACAAGAAAAATATGATATTTTTGAGCAAAAACAAAAAACAAATGATGTTGAATGGCGTAAAATTCAAGAGGAATCTGCAAAACTTCAAAGTAAAATAACCGAACGAAAAATAAGGTTGGAAAATTTTAAAGAACAGGAATTGCAAGTTGTAGAATTTTTTAAAGAAAACAATTTAACTGTAGAAAATGCCGAAAAACTTCGTGTTGAAGGTAATATGCAAAGTATAAGCGGTAAAAAAATTGAAATCGAACGAAAAATTTCGGAATTGGGAAGTGTAAATCCCAACGGCGTTGAAGAGTATGAAATACAATTAAGGCGTAGAGAGTTTTATGAAACACAAATTCATGACTTGGTAAAAGCGAAGGAAGGATTGCAAACTGTAATTGAAGATATAGATAAAAAAATGGAAAAAGAATTTAAAGATGCGTTTTCTTTAATAAATAAAGAGTTCAACCGCATTATGAATTTGATGTTTGACGGGGGTAAAGCAAGACTTGAATTGACAGATGAAAAATCTCCGTTGGATGGAGGTGTGGAAATTTATCTTCAACTTCCGGGTAAAAAACGCCAGTCATTGACGCTCATGTCCGGAGGTGAGCGTGCATTGACGGTAATAGCACTTCTTATTTCATTTATGGCATATAAACCGGCTCCGTTTTGTTTTGTAGATGAAATAGATGCATCGCTTGACGATGCAAATGTCGCACGATATAGCAGCATGATTGCAGATTACAAAAAGAAAACACAATTCATAGTTATATCGCATCGTAAAAAAACAATGGAATATGCCGATACTTTGCAAGGCGTTACGATGGGAGAAAAAGGTGTTTCATCGTTAATTACAGTTCATATGAAAGATTACATAAAGGAGAACAATAATGAGCTTTTTTGATCGAATAAAAAAAGGACTTGAAAAAACAAAAAAAGGATTAATACAAAATATTGAATCTATAGTTATAGGATATGCACATATAGACGAAGAATTTTTAGATGATTTGGAAATGATTTTAGTTTCCGGTGATTTGGGTGTAAGAACAACGGATTATCTTATGCGTCAAATCAGACGAGGAGTAAAAGAAGGCAATATTTCAAATACAAGCGAAGTTATGCCGTTTATTGAAAAAACAATGATTGAGCTTCTTACTGAAAATGATGAAAAAGAAGAAAATCATGTTCCCGAGGTATATTTAATTGTCGGTGTAAACGGTGTAGGCAAAACTACAACGATAGGTAAGTTGGCTTATCAGATGAGTAAAGCAGGTAAAAAAGTATTATTGGCGGCAGGAGATACTTATCGTGCTGCAGCATCCGAACAGTTGACTATATGGGCTGAAAGGACAGGTTCGGACATAGTTAAACATGCAGAAGGAGCAGATCCTGCAGCAGTGGCTTTTGATGCATTGACAGCAGCGAAGGCAAGAAATGCAGATGTGGTATTGGTAGATACCGCAGGAAGAATTCAGACGAAAACAAACTTGATGAATGAACTTGGAAAAATAAATAAAGTAATGAAAAAAGTAATTCCCGATGCACCTCATCAGACACTTTTGGTGCTTGATGCCACAACCGGACAAAATGCAGTAAGTCAAGCAAAACATTTTAAAGAAGTGGTGGATATAACAGGAATAGTTTTGACAAAATTGGATGGAACCGCCAAAGGTGGAGTTGTATTGTCAATACATGAAGAATTGAAAGTTCCGGTAAAATGGATAGGACTTGGGGAACGTGAAGATGATTTACAGAAATTTGACGCATCCGTATTTGTAAAAGCACTTTTTGAAAACAGCGAACAATCAATGAAAGAAAGTACAAAAATATAATTGTAAATAATAATTTTAAACAGTTTGAAATTAACGGTAAAAAACGGTTTGTAACTTATAATTTGACAAGAAACAAACCGTTTTATTTTTATGTTATGCAAAATATGGAAATTCAGATTTAATGCATATAAAAAACCTTTCAATTCACAATGAAGTAAACTGAAAGGTTTAGGTACAAAATTGTTAAACTTCAAAATATTTTTTTACATAATCTATAAAAATTTTTACCGGTGTAGACTGAGTCATTGCCTGTTTATATAACAAATGACTCGGGCGCATAAGCGGTCTGTGATGATTATCATAAACCGGTTCACGATTTATATGAGGCATACATTTCGGAAGAATATCTGCCGGAACCAATGAATACCCAAGTCCCTGATTGACGATTTCAACACAAGTAAAACAATCACTTACCGTAAGCATAGATTGCGGAGAATCAGAAAAATTATGGCGCCACCATTTATCGCGTATTTCATCTAGAGAAGGATCTGAACGATAACGTATGGCGGGTTCTTTTATAAGTGTTTTATAATCTATTGTATGTGCCGAAATAAGGTACAAAGGTGCATCTTCCAATAAAATATCCGTATCCGGCCAATCTTGATTACCACGTACAATTGCAAGATGAATATCTTCTTTTTTCAATAATTTCACCAGATGATCGCTTGTATCTGTTGTCAGAGAAATTTCAACATCATTGTAATTTGACAGAAAGCCTTTTAAAATTTTAGGAATATAAGATTGTGCAAACGATTCACTTGCACCTATACGTAAAACGCCTGAAATGGAATTAGGTTCATGAGTAACATAATTCTTCATATCCTGATATTGCTGGAGTTCTTTTTCCGCAAAAGAGTACAGTCTGTTTCCGGCGTCTGTAAAATGTACACCCTTATTTGTACGAATAAATAAAGGACAGCCTATTTCCTTTTCCATTTGGCTTAATCTATATGTCAAAGAAGGTTGAGTCATAAAAAGTCTTTTTGCGACTTTATTAATACTGCGTTCCTCTCGTAAATATATAAGAATTTTCCAATCTGTATTATTCATTTGACTGTTCCCCTTTTATAATTTTCTGATATAGAACTTTTTTATTATATTATAACAAATCAATAAAAATATCAATAATTTGTAAAACAAAGAGGAATAAATAAACACTTGCAAAAATGCAGTATGAGAATATATAATATAAACATCTGAAATATATTCGGGCGATTAGCTCAGCTGGGAGAGCGTCTGCCTTACAAGCAGAATGTCGGCAGTTCGATCCTGTCATCGCCCACCAAAAAGAACACAATTGTGTTCTTTTTTTCATAAAAAACAGTTGCAAAAAGCAAAAAACTTTGTTATTATAGCAAGGTAACATTCCTGAATAGCTCAGTTGGTAGAGCAATCGGCTGTTAACCGATCGGTCGTAGGTTCGAGTCCTACTTCAGGAGCCAATGGCCCGTTCGTCAAGCGGTTAAGACACCGCCCTTTCACGGCGGAGTCGGGGGTTCGAATCCCCCACGGGTCACCATTAATTTGGGCGATTAGCTCAGCTGGGAGAGCGTCTGCCTTACAAGCAGAATGTCGGCAGTTCGATCCTGTCATCGCCCACCAAAAGGACACATATGTGTCCTTTTTTATTTTGTAAATTTCAAAAATAAAAACTCATAAACGCTTATCGTGAAATAAACATTTATGAGTAAGATTTAAATATTCTTTAAAATATTTAAAAATGAGTGATAATGGCCTTCTTTAAAATGTTGATCTATTAAGAAATCGACAAATTTTTGAGTGATTGGAGAAAGTTCACGATTTTTCAAAGTATACAAGAATCTGTAACATCTGAACATGTCGGATGGAAGAATGTATACTTTCAAATCACCGGGAACGGGTTCTCCCGGACTTAAGGGGGCAAAAACAATCGCTCTGTTTTCCAACGCCCATTGTAAAGCTGTAGATTTGCTTGTACTTATTGATAAAGGATTTGTAGATATGAACAGCGTTTTGCAATAATTTGCAATTAATTCTTGTGACTCGGGAATAGTGCAAAACGGAACGTTCAATAAAGTACTTTTCAAAGATTTAATAGGAAACTTCAATAATTTCTTTTCATCATCAATAAATACATCGTTTTGTACGAAATTGTTTAGAAGTTTACTTTTTTTATTAATATAAATAGCCAATCGGGATTCACAAGTTAAATGTGTGTCAAATAATTCAGGTTGAGGTAGTAGTTTGTTGCATAATCCCAATTCCGCAATACCTGATTTAAGTAATTGCATTTGTTTGTTTATATCGTGCTCTTGAAAATCAAAATAGGTGTCGGGATAAATTTTTGTAAAAGGAATAACTGAAGCACTTATAATTCCCGAAGTAAGAGAAGAGGAAATTGCGATGTGAATGGTTCCTCTGGCACCGTTTGTGCAATTTATAATATCTTTTTCTATACTGTTTTCTATAGCTATAAGATTTTTGGCGCTTTTATACAAAATTTGTCCGGCAGGCGTGATTTCTATATGTCTTTGTCCGGGTCCTGTTTTAATTAATTGTGTTTTATATTTTTTTTGTAAAATCTTAATATGTCTTGTCAATGTAGGCTGAGCAATATGTAAAATACTTGCTGCACGTGTTAAACTTCCTGTTTCGGATATAGTAATGAAACTTTTATATAAAGATGTATCCACTTGATTTACTTATCCTCCCTATTAAATTTAACATCCTTATTTTATATCTAAAAAGAATATATAAAATAAAACATTTATATATTCTGCATAAATATAAGTAAAAAGCATAATAGTATTCAGAAGCTATTATACATGTAATGCATGTATTGTTGCAAATTGCAGATTTTTTTCTTTACAATTTAAATTTTATTTGTTAATATTAAGAAAATTATGGCGATGAAAAAAAGTAGTAAGCACATAAAAGTGATTCAGGAAGAGTGTGAACCTGAAAAGTGCCGAAGGCGTTTTGGAGCTGTTGCCTGAATGGAGTAGGGCAATAATAAATTAAGGTGGGTATAATACCAATTAGGGTGGAACCGCGGGTAATCTCGTCCCTGTAACATTGATGTTACAGGGATTTTATATTTGGAAATAATTTAAGGAGGAATGAAATGACATTTCAGGAAATTATTTTTAATCTTCAAAAATTCTGGTCCGAAAAAGGATGTATATTGGAGCAACCTTATGATGTAGAAAAAGGTGCAGGTACAATGAATCCGGCTACTTTTTTAAGAACTATAGGGCCGGAACCTTGGAATGTTGCATATGTAGAACCGTCACGCAGACCTGATGACGGAAGATATGGAGAAAATCCGAATCGTTTATATCAACATCATCAATTTCAAGTAATTATGAAGCCTTCACCGGAAAATATTCAGGAAATGTATCTTGAAAGTTTGGAAGTTTTGGGAATATCTCCTAAAGACCATGATATAAGATTTGTAGAAGATAATTGGGAATCTCCTACACTCGGTGCATGGGGAATGGGTTGGGAAGTATGGCTTGACGGAATGGAAATTACGCAGTTTACATATTTCCAACAAATCGGGGGTATAGATGCTAATCCGGTATCGGTAGAAATAACTTACGGTCTTGAACGAATTGCAATGTATATTCAAGAAAAAGACAATGTATACGATTTGGTGTGGACAGAAGGAATAACCTACGGAGATATTTGGCATGAAAATGAATATGAACAATCCGTATACAGTTATGAACTTTCAAATCATGAAATGTTATTCTCTCTTTTTGATATGTATGAAAAAGAAGCAAAAGCCGTTATAGAAAAAGGATATGTACTTCCGGCATATGATTATGTATTGAAATGCTCGCACACTTTCAATTTGCTCGATGCTGCAGGTGCCATTTCCTTGTCGGAACGTACTGAATATATAGGAAGAGTACGTGCAATGGCAAGATTATGTGCAAAAGCATATTATGAAAAACGAAAAGAATTGGGATTTCCAATGTTGAAAGGATGTGAAGAACATGAGTAAAAATTTATTGCTTGAAATAGGAACGGAAGAAATGCCTGCGAAAATTATGCCGGGACTTGTAGAACAATTAAATCAACTTGCAAATATTGAAATGAAAAATGCAAGATTATCTTTTGACGATGTAAAAGTATATGCAACACCGAGAAGATTGGCAGTAATAATCGAAAAAAGCTCGGAAATACAATCAGATGAAAATTTAAGAAAGCGCGGACCTTCAATAAAAGCCGCTTTTGATAAAGAAGGAAATCCTACACGTGCATTACAAGGATTTGCCAAATCACAAAAAGTAGATATAGAAAAAATAGAAAAAGAAGGCGAATATACTTGGGCGAATATTACAAACAAAGGTAAAAAGATTCAAGAAGTATTGCCTGTTATATTCAAAAATTTAATTTCAAATCTTAATTTCTCAAGAAGTATGAATTGGGGAACTGAAAAAGAAAGATTTATAAGACCTATACGTTGGTTGGTTGCAATGTGCGATGAAGAAATAATTCCGGTAGAATTTGCACATGTAAAGAGCGGAAATATAAGCAGAGGTCATCGTTTTCTTGCAAGTGATCATGTAGAAATAAAAAATGCCGAAAGTTATAAAGAAACGATGAAAAAATCATTTGTAATAGTAGATCAAGATGAACGCAGACAAATGATTATAGAAGGGTTGAAAAAAGTTTCCGAAAAGCTTAACGGGATTTTGTGGGAAAATAAAGGATTACTTGAAGAAATAAATTATTTAGTAGAATATCCTACAGCATTGTACGGGAAAATTGATGAAAAGTTTTTACAACTTCCTGTACCGGCAGTTGTAACACCAATGCGTGATCATCAACGTTATTATCCGTTGAGAAATAAAAACGGTAAGCTCATGCCGTATTTTCTTACTGTTAGAAACGGTGGAACGCAATCTCTTGAGAATGTAAAAGTAGGAAACGAGCGTGTACTTCGTGCGAGATTGGAAGATGCACAGTTTTTCTTCGATGAAGACAGAAAAAAATCTTTAGAAAATTTCAGAGAAAATCTTAAACGAATAAATTATCAAGAAGGAATGGGAACCATGCTTGATAAAGCAAATCGTTTAAGCGCTTTGACGGAATTATTTGCAAAAGAATGGAAACTTTCCGATGAAGAAGCAAAAGACTTGAAACGAGCATCTTATTTATCCAAATCAGATCTTGCTACACATATGGTAACGGAATTCACTGAACTTCAAGGAGAAATGGGTAAAGAATATGCGCTTTTGGATAACGAAAAAGAAACCGTTGCAAATGCGATATTTGAACAATATCTTCCAAGATTTTCAGGAGATGTTTTACCGAAAAGCAATATAGGACGTGCATTGTCACTGGCAGATAAATTGGATAATTTAACTGCAACGTTTTTAAGAGGACTTATACCCACTGGTTCACAAGATCCGTTTGCATTAAGACGTCAGACAATCGGAATTGTAAATATACTTAATGACGGAAAAATACACTGGGATATTACAAGCGGAATAAAAAAAGCATTGGACTTATTATCCGATGATGAAAAACAAAAGAACAAAGTGCTTTTGCAAATTTTGGAGTTTATACGTCAAAGAGTGAAAGTTATAATGTCGGATTTGAAAATAGATTATGATATTGTAGATGCGGTATCCGATGATATGACCGATATTTATTCAGTGTTTAGAAAAGCAAATGCGGTTATAGAGATGAATGTGAAAGAAGAAATAGAACTCAGACAAGTAGTAACAAGACTTTCACACATAACAAAAGATAAAAATCCGGTAAAAATTCAAGAAAGTTTATTCGAAGCAAATGAAGAAAAAGAACTTTATAAAGCGTACATCGAAATTGCCGATAAATTAAAAGCAGAATGTGAAGCTCATGAATATATAAAAATGTTTGAACCTTTGAAAAATTTGGTTAAATACATAAATGCATTTTTGGACTCAGTCATGGTTATGGTTGAAAATGAAGATGTAAAAAATAACAGAATTTCATTACTTATTGAGGTTTTGAATCTTTATAAAATGTGGGGAGACTTCAGTAAGTTGGTATAAGAAAAGAAAGAGCAAATTGCTCTTTCTTTTTTTACGGAATAATATTTTTTATGATAGGATAACAATGTATTTAAAAATTAAAAATATAAAAGATAACATTGAATAAATAATATAAACAATAAAATGAATTATAAAATTTATATGTTATAATATCAAAAACAATTGAAATTAATTATAAACAGGAGGATATATGAGCGGATTTGTTTCATTGGGTATAATTCCTGAAATATCAGAATATTTGAAAAAAAGAGGGATTATAAATCCTATGCCCATACAGAAAGAAGTTATTCCTGCAATTTTTAAAGGAAGAAATATTATAGGTCGTGCTCAGACCGGTACAGGAAAAACTTTGGCTTACTTGCTTCCTCTGGTACAACGTATAAAAAAAGAAAGTTCAAGTACGCAAGTTATTATTATGGCACCGACAAGAGAATTGTCCAGACAAATTTATGATGTATTATCAGATTTTTCAAAATTGCTGAATGTCGACAGTGTAGGTGTTATCGGTGGAAGAACTATAGAAAATCAAATACAAAAATTAAAAAGAAATCCACATATTATTGTCGGTACACCCGGACGTTTAATCGATCATATAAGAAAAAATACTATAGATTTGACACAAGTAAAAACAGTCGTTTTGGACGAAGCGGATCAAATGCTTGCTGCAGGATTCAGGGAAGATATAGAAATATTGATTGATATGACTCCTAAAAAGCGTCAAATTCTTATGCTTTCTGCAACAATTACCGAAGAGTCTAAAAAATTGGCGAGAAAATATGTAAAAGCTCCTCTTATAGCGGATGTATCTGAAAAAGAAGTCGCATCAACTGTAGAACAAAGAATTTACGAAACAACAGAGGCAGGTAAATTGAAATTACTTGTTAAACATTTGAAAGAAATGAATCCTTATATGGCAGTTGTTTTTTGTAATACACGTGAAGGTGCTTACGAACTTGCAGGCGAAGTATATAGAGCAACACATATGGTTGTAGATCAATTGCATGGAGATATGACACAGGGTCAAAGAAATCATGTAATCAGACAATTTTCAAAAGCTGCAATACAAGTTTTGGTTGCATCGGATATAGCCGCAAGGGGTCTTGATGTCGAAGGTGTGACACATGTATTCAACTATGATATACCTACAGATTTAAAATATTATGTTCATAGAATAGGTCGTACAGGAAGAGCCGGAACTAAAGGAATGGCTATTACATATGTAACGCCCAAAGATGCAGTTATGTTGAGAAAACTTGAAAAAAGTATTCATGAAACATTGACAAGATATGATGAAAGGGGTCGAGTAAAAAGAGTAAGACAAGCTAAACCAAAAAGACGTGTTGTGACGCCGGGAATGTACAAGCCGACAAAGAAAAAAGAACATAAAGCGCTTGGACACAAGGGTAGAAACATGCGTCAGAGAAGAAAGAAAACTTTATAATTTTATATTCACTAATGCCGGTATCTTTTAAGAATCGGACAATTGAATAAGAGTAAGTTTTATTACGACTTGTATCTTTTTAAAAGAACGAGAGCGGAGGATCTTATGGAAAAAACATGTATTGTAAATAAGCAGAAACATTTTTTCAGTGTCAGACAATTGACAATATCTGCGATATTGTCGGGATTGACGATATTTCTGGGATTGACCGGATATGGATTTGTACCGTTGGTTTTTATGAATGCAACCGTTTTGCATATACCTACGATAATAGGTACCTTGGTAGGAGGTCCGAAAGTAGGTGTTGCAGTAGGATTTTTGTTCGGACTGTTTTCATTTATACAGAGTATTCGAGCCCCAAGTCTTTTATTGCAGTTTGCATTAACTGAAAGTATTATTTATGATGCATTTATATGTATTGTGCCTCGTATGTGTATATGTGTTGCGGTATGGACGGTTTATAAATATTTCAAAGGAAATGAAACGGTTCGTATTTGCCTTGCAGCGGTATTGGGTACAGTTACAAATACAGTATTATTTTTAGGAACATGGTTTGTTTTAATCGGTCAAACTTATTCTTTGGCAAAAGGTATACCGATAAGTACAACATTTTCACTTTTGACAGGTATAGTGGCAATGAACGGAATTCCGGAAGCTTTATTGTCAGGTTTAATAGTTACTCCGATTATAAAAGCCTTGAAAAAAGCAATAAAAAATTAATAAAAATAAAAATGCAACTTTTGAAAAACAAAAGTTGCATTTTTTTAGAATTCACTGCCGTTTCTTAATCTTTCATCACATTCTTCAATAAATTTTTTTAAATCCACACCGGATTTCTCGCAAAGTTTTCCTATAGGTGTTTGCATATCTGAAGGCATATCTATTTTATATGATTGGAAAATAGAAAGCAGTTGAGGATAAAGTGTAAGAATTTCTTCCATAGGAGTATTTTCCGTAAGAAGAGGCTTATTATATTTATCAGCTATAAATTCATTCATTTCACCTAAAATTTCAAATACATCCAATCCGTGTGCCTGTGCAGCTTGCCATACATTTTCATCATAAGAAACAAAGCAACCTACACAAGACATTCCATATTCCAAAAGGAATGGACCCATATCGGGATAAACTTCGATAACTTGCATTATATTATGTTCCGGACGAATAAAATCTCCGGGAGACAAAGTCGGAAGGTTAGGATCCAAATAACTGTTTGTGGAGGAAGAACCGCTTGAAACCGGAATATCGGATTCGGTTTCCAAAACGATATCCCTGAATTTGTCATAACCTGTTTCAGCAATAAATTCGTCCATTGTCTGATAGTTTTCATGTTCAAGGTAGTACGTACATGCTTTCAAAATTATTTGAACGGCATCTGTAGGAAATTGTGCGAAAGCGAAAAATGTTTTTGCACCGGTATATATATCCCAACCGTCGGACATACCTACAGAATACATAGGTAACGGTGAGTTGATTGTACAAGTCAAAATACATGAAGGCCATGAACCGAATGCTGAAAGTCCTATTTCCGAAAGAATTTTTTCAACATCGTCTTTTGACAGTCCGGATATAACAGGTCTGAATTTTTTATCAAGTGTAAATGTACAATCATGTTTTGCTGCAACTTCTTTCATACGTTTTTTGAAGTCTGCACGACCTTCTTCCAAGTCTGGGATAAAGTCAATCTCAAGAGAGAAGCTTAAATTATCGACTGTCATAAAAAACTCCTTTTAAAATAAATTTTAATAAATATTGTGTTGATAAGAATATCAATTCAATTATACTAAATTGAATAAAAATGATACAATTAAAAACGAAAAAAAATAAAAAAATGACAAAATTGAATAAGGATATATAATGAATGAAATAAATATTATAACAAAAAAACATGAAAATAAGAAGAAAAAAACAGTATTGAAAATAATAATAATCTTGCTTATAACGATTATAGCGGCAATAGCTGTTCTGATAAAAATAACTCCACCGCCTCCGCAGAAACCTCAAATGAAAGTTTTACCTCAAGTAGATGCGGTTTCGGTTGCGATTGCAGATGGAAATACCGGAAAATTTTTAGGTGGGAAAGATTCAGAATTGCGAGTTTATCCGGCAAGTACCACCAAAATACTTACTTGTATAATTGCACTTGAGGAAGGTCACGATAAATTAAATGATAATGCATTGATTACACCAAATGCAACAAAGCAGGACGGAACATGTTTGGGATTGAAACCCGATTTACCCATATCTTTACAAGAATTGCTTTACGGAATGATGCTTGTTTCAGGAAATGATGCGGCAGTGTCCGTGGCTGAAACTGTGGGTGGAGATTATGAAACATTTATTAAGTTGATGAATGCAAAAGCAAAAAATATAGGTGCTGTAAATTCAAATTTTGTAAATGCAAACGGATTAACGGATAAAAATCATTATACAACAGCAAGCGATATGGCAAAAATTGCAGTATATGCAATGAAAAATCAAAATTTCAGAAAAATAGTTAAAGAACCTTTCCATATGATGACATACAGAGACGGAACAATCAGAAGAATAGAAAACAGAAATGAGTTTTTGGAAAGCGGATATGAAGGTGCCAACGGAATTAAAACCGGAATGACAGAAGCTGCGGGAGATTGTTTAGTTGCATCTGCAGAACGTGACGGGCATCTTGTTGTAGTTTCCATATATAATGACGAAAACAGGTGGGAAGATGTAAAAAAATTGTTGGATTACGGTTTTGATGCCATAAAAAATGAAGAAATGTATGAAAAAGCCATGCGTGAAGAACCTTTTGTTTACAAAGTGGTAAATAGGATAATGGGGAATGAATAAAATGAGAAAAAATAAAAAACAACCTATCTTGAAGCGTTTATTTCCACATAGCCCTTTGTTACGTATAATTTTTGTTTTAGCAGTTATAATTGCTCTTTTTACGGTTGTACAAAATGTATATCGTTTTTATGAAATAAAAGTTTTGGAAATAGAATTGAAGCAAGAAAAAGAAAAGTTAAATGCAGAGAAACAGGATTTGGAAAAAAGAAAAGAGGAACTTAACGATTCTTCAAAAATTGAGCAAAAAGCAAGAGATGAATTGGGACTTGTAAAAAAAGGCGAACTTCCTTATGTAAGGTAGTATAGTGATGTTTGCACTTGTATGTGTTTTTTCGTATAATAAAAAAAACTGTTGATTAAGGGGGACGTTATTTTTTCATGGCTTTAGAAGTGGGTAGTATTGTAGAAGGAAAAGTAAGCGGAATAGTAAAATTCGGAGCATTTGTAGATTTGGGAGAAGGGAAAACCGGTTTGGTGCATATTTCGGAAATTGCACACGAATATGTTGAAGATGTTAATGAATTCTTGAAAGTCGGAGATGAAGTAAAGGTAAAAATAATTTCAATTGATAATCATAACAAATTTGCTTTGTCAATAAAGCAAGCACAATCAAATCCTGAGCATAAGAGAAGTTATGAAAAAGGGAATAAATCAAGTGAATATAAAAATTTTCACCATGAAAACAATTTATCCGCAAAAGGAACCCATGCATATCGGAAATCGGGAAATGCTCAAAATTCTCGTTCATTTCAAGCTGAACGTAAACGTGAAGATATAACGTCATTTGAAGATAAAATAAGTAAATTTTTAAAAGAAAGTGATGAACGATTATTGGATTTGAAACGTAATGTAGAATCAAAACGAGGTGGCCGGGGCGGTCGCAGATCCGATTAACTGTAAAGAGCGTCTCAGATGCTCTTTTTTCTTTGTTGGAGGAATACAGATGAAGAAAACAATAATTGATGTAGGAACCAATTCGGTCCGTATGCTAATAGCAGAAAAAAAAGACGGAAACGAATGGGAAACTTTAGATAAACGATTGAACAGTACACGACTTGGAGAAGGAATGTCCGATAATGCCGTTATTTTGGACAGTGCAAGAAAACGTACTAAAACGGCAGTAGAGGAGTTTATAGATATTTCCAAAAAACAAAATTCGGAAAACATATTTATATATGGAACCTCAATTATGAGAGATGCTCAAAACGGAAAAGATTTTTCAGATGAAATAAAAAAATCTACAGGGATTCCCGTTACTGTTTTATCCGGAAAAGATGAAGCATATTACAGTTATATAGGTGCATCGGGAAATTCTTCGGCAGTTACAGCCGTTGTAGATGTCGGAGGAGGATCTACCGAAATTTGTGTAGGTTTAGGTGCGGAAGTTGATTGCCGTTATAGCTTCAATTTGGGATGTGTACGTGATTCCTGTGCTTTTGATATGACAACCGCACGCGGTATAGGAGAACTGAAAAAGCACTGTTTTTCATTATTCAAGAGTGCCGATAGTATAGCTTCCGTTAAAAGATGGATTGCCGTAGGAGGTACAGCAACATCTATGGCATCTATTTTATTGGAAATGGAAATTTATGATTCGGAAAAAATACAAGGTTACATCCTTAAGCAAGAAGATGTTCAACGTCTTTCAAAAGAACTTTCTCAAATGTCTTATGAAGAAAGATGTGCATTGAAGGGGATACCTGAAGAACGTGCGGATATAATAGTTGCTGGAAGTGTAATAATAGACAGTTTAATGGAATATTTTGCATTGAGTGAATTTATTGTAAGTGATAAAGATTTATTGGAAGGACTGCTTGAAGCGGATATTTTAAAACATAAAGAAAATGAATGATAAAAATAAGTTTTTAAAAAAAGTAAAAAAGTTTGCACATGATAAAATGCTATGGACAAAGAAAGATAAAATTTTACTTGCAGTATCCGGAGGACCTGACTCCTTAGGTTTATTACTTGCAATGAATGAACTTAAAAGGAGTGAAGGGTTTTCTATAGGATGCTGTACTATAGATCATCATCTCAGAAAAGAAAGTGCGGAAGAAGTTATTTATGTAAATAAAATTTGTGAAGAATTGGGAATAGATTGTAAAATTATCGATATAAATGTAAAAGAAAGACAAGAAGAAAGCAATAAATCATGTGAAACTGCAGCAAGAGAACTTAGATACGAAGCATTAAAAGAAATCTTTACAAAATATAAATATACTAAAATTGCATTGGCACATCATTCTGACGATCAAGCTGAAACCGTTATTCATCGTCTGATTAGAGGGGGAGGTATGACAGGATTATCCGGAATGCTTCCTAAAAGAGAATATTTTATACGACCGTTTTTAGCTGTAACAAAAAAAGAAATTCAAGCGTATATAGATGAATTTCCTTATATACCGGCACATGATAAAACAAATGATATTCCGGATGTTACAAGAAACAAAATACGATTGCAGCTTATTCCTTATTTAAAAAAATATAATCCGAATATTGTAAATACAATATGCAGAACGGCAGCCATAATGCAAGATGAAGATGAATACATAAGAGCGGAAGTTTTAAATTTTGCAAAAAAAAATATAAAAAAAGAACATGGATTTACGGTATTGAATACTGAAGAATTTAAATCTGCAATGCCTGCTTTACAAAGAAGAATTATAAGATATATTTTTTCGGAGTATAATAATGAGCACTATACCCTTGATTATATTTCCGTAGAGAGATTTCGTGAGTTGATATATTCCGGGAAAACAGGAAATATAACTTCTTCATCGAACATGCTTTTAAAAATAGAAAAAGGATACTGTATATTTACGGAAGGGAATACAAGAAATTTAAAATCATTTAAAATTATCGGTAATATTGATTATAGATATGAAGAATATATGAAAAATATTTTCCTAAATCAATCATATGCTGATATAATGAAACAGTGCGTTGAAAAATCAAAAAAGATTTGTGAATTGGGAAAGTATTCATTATATGAATATAGAACCACGTCGAAGCCTGAGGTTGTACTTCGTAATCAATACGTTCTTGATGCCGATAAAGTAGGTAAATTGAAGCTCAGATATAAAAAGAACGGAGATATGTTCAGTCCTAATGGTATTGACGGAACTCAAAAAATTGTAAAATGTATGCAGTCTTTAAGGATTAATTCGGCGGACAGAAAAACATGGCCGCTTCTTGCAGATGAAAACAATATTTATTGGATTCCGTTTTGCAGAGGAAGCAGAGAGGCTCGTGTAACAGATAAAACGACCGATTTTTTGGTGGTTACCTTAATAAAATGAACAGGAGAGAGTTATAAAAAATGTTGAAAAGCGACATTAAGGAAATTTTGATTACTGAAGAACAATTAAAAAGACGTACAGAAGAAATCGGTGCGCAAATAACAAAAGATTATGAAGGTAAAGATGTAATACTTGTAGGTGTTCTTAAAGGTGCAATGCCGTTTTTATGTGATTTGATGCGACAGATACATTTACCTGTTTCAATAGATACTATTTGTGTATCAAGCTACGGTGCAGGAACTGTATCCAGCGGAGAAGTACAAATAAAAAAAGATATTGACAGTGATATAAAAGGCAAACATGTAATAATTGTCGAAGATATTATAGATACAGGTATTACTATGGCGGCTTTAAAAAATATCTTTTGCGAAAGAGGCGCGGAATCTGTAGAAATTGCCGTGTGTCTTGATAAAAAAGAACGTAGACAAAAAGAAGTTTTTACAAAATATGTAGGATTTGAAGTGCCTGATGAATTTATAGTAGGATATGGATGTGATTATGCGGAAAAATATAGAAATTTACCGTATATTTGTACATTATATCCGAGTGTTTTTGAGCACATTTAATTTGATTAAATAAGTAAATTTGTGTTAGAATAACTGTTAACATAAATTTAAAATATACAAATAGCAAAAGGAGGAAAATATTGAATAAGTTTGCTAAAAATGTGGCACTTTACGTATTAATTATTATAGTTGCGGTGTCCATATTCAATACTTTTGTACATCCTCAGCAAAAACATTCTGAAATTGCATATAGCGATTTTATTTCTCAAGTAGACAATAAGAATGTGTCTTCTGTAGTGATGACGGAAAATTCTATTACAGGCAAATTGAAAGACGGTACAGTTTTTTCGACTTATGCACCGGATAATGATCCGACGCTTTTACCGAAATTAACTAAGTCTGAAGTTGCTATAAATGTTAAACCACCGGAACAACCTGCATGGTGGATGAGCTTGTTATCTTCTGTACTTCCGATTGTAATTCTTGTTGTAGTTTGGTTCTGGATTATGAATCAGACTCAAGGCGGCGGAAGAGTAATGACATTTGGTAAATCAAAAGCCAAAATGGCAGGCGAAGGTAAGATACACGTTACTTTTAAAGATGTTGCAGGTGCAGATGAAGCGAAGGAAGAACTTGCCGAAGTGGTAGATTTTCTGAGAAATCCAGGAAGATATACCGATATTGGTGCAAAAATTCCTAAAGGTGTACTTTTAGTAGGACCTCCGGGAACGGGTAAAACACTTCTTGCAAGAGCTGTTGCCGGTGAGGCCAGAGTTCCTTTCTTTTCAATATCGGGTTCCGATTTTGTAGAAATGTTTGTAGGTGTGGGTGCATCACGTGTACGTGATTTATTTGCACAAGCCAAGAAAAATGCACCGTGTATTCTTTTTATAGATGAAATTGATGCCGTAGGTCGTCAAAGAGGTTCAGGTTTGGGCGGCGGTCACGATGAGCGTGAACAGACACTCAATCAACTTCTCGTAGAAATGGACGGGTTCGGTATTAATGAAGGTATAATTACTATCGCAGCAACAAACAGACCGGATATATTGGACCCTGCATTACTTCGTCCGGGCAGATTTGACAGACGAGTTATTGTAGGAAAACCGGATTTACGCGGAAGAGTTGCGATATTAAAAGTTCATGCAAGAAATAAGCCTTTGGATAAAGATATAAATCTTGAAACGATTGCTAAAAAAGTTCCGGGATTTACAGGTGCCGATTTGGCCAATTTGCTGAATGAAGCAGCACTTTTAGCAGCAAGAACAAATCGAAAACTTATAACCATGCAAGACTTGGAAGAAGCCAGTGAAAAAGTAGCCTATGGTCCTGAAAGAAGAAGTCATAAAGTCAGTGAAGAAGAACGCAGACTTACAGCTTATCATGAATCGGGACATGCTATTATGGCAACAGTACTTAAAGATGCTGATCCCGTTCATAAGGTTACAATTGTTCCGCGTGGACAAGCAGGCGGATATACAATGATGCTTCCTCATGAAGAACGTTCATTCATAACGAAAGCTCATTTACTCGCAAAATTACGTGTAGCTTTGGGAGGACGTTGTGCCGAACAGATAATATTTAACGAAATATCAAGCGGAGCGTCCGGAGATTTACAGCAAGTTACGGCAATTTTGAGAAAAATGGTTATGGAATGGGGTATGAGTGAAAGACTCGGACCGATGATTTTCGGAGAACACCAAGAACAAATCTTTTTAGGAAAACAGCTCGGATCCGAAAGAAATTACGGAGAAGACGTAGCTTCCGCCATTGATGAAGAAATGCATAAATATCTTATGGATGCACTTAACGATACTATGAGAATTTTGAATGAAAATATCGAAGTATTACACGCAATGGCAAAAGCTTTACTTGAAGAAGAAACTATAAACAAACAACAAGTTGAAAACTTATTCAAGTATCATTCAATTTACGCACCCGGTGAAGAACCGATGCCTATACTTGAAAGCGATGATAATTGATAAAGTCAAAAAGCCGCAACAGGCTTTTTGCTTTGAAAATACTTTTATTAAAACTTGACATGAGTATTGTAAAAAGTTATAATACTCCTTGTGAGATTTGTCCGGAACCCACTAGCCCCGGAGGAAGGATAAAATCTTGCGTTCAGTTTTAGGAGGAAAAGAAATGAAAACTACTTTTATGGCCAATGCGGGAAATATTACTCGCAAATGGTATATTGTTGATGCTGAAGGCAAGACGCTCGGCCGCTTGGCAGCAGGAGTCGCAGAAGTCCTTCGGGGAAAAAATAAAGTTACTTTTACACCACATGTAGATACAGGTGATTTTGTAATTGTAATTAATGCAGAAAAAGTTGTATTGACAGGTAAAAAGGCATTGAAAAAGGAATATTTCCATTATTCCGGATACCCGGGTGGAGATAAATTTACAAAAGCAGGTGAAGCTCTTCGTAAGAAACCGGCTTGGGTTCTTGAACATGCAATCAGAGGTATGTTGCCGAAGAACAAATTAGGTGATCAGATGTTCCGCAAGTTGAAAGTTTATGCGGGCAGTGAACATCCGCATGCAGCACAGAAACCTGAAGAATTAGTTTTTGATATTCGCTAACCCGGAAAGGAAGGAAAAAATTATGGCAGAAGCTATTTACTACGGTACAGGTCGTAGAAAAACATCCGTTGCCAGAGTCCGTCTGGTACCGGGTCAAGGAAATATTACAATAAATCGTCGTTCCATGGATGACTACTTCGGTCTTCAGACATTGGAATTGATTGTTAAACAGCCGCTTGAATTGACAGGAACAACATCGGCATATGATGTTATCGTAAGTGTAAAAGGCGGTGGACATACAGGTCAGGCAGGTGCAATCAGACACGGAATCAGTCGTGCTCTTTTGGAAGTAGATGCAGACTACAGAAAAGTTCTTAAGAGTGCAGGATTGCTTACTCGTGACCCGAGAATGAAAGAACGTAAGAAATACGGTCTTAAAAAAGCAAGAAAAGCAAGCCAGTTCTCAAAACGTTAATATTTGTAATAAAAGCCGGATTATCCGGCTTTTTAATTTTTCAGAATATATATTTAGTGCATTTCCCCCAAAAAAATTGTATAATGTATTGTATGTAAATATAGAAGATTAAAAGACAGAGGAGGACGAGAAATGTTCGAAACATTTCAAATGGAACTTGCAGGCCGTCCATTAATTATTGAAACAGGCAAGATGGCAAAACAGGCAAGCGGATCAGTATTGGTTAGATATGGAGACACTGTTGTTCTTGTAGCGACAACATGGAGTAAGGAACCGCGTGAAGGAACAGATTTCTTTCCGCTTACGGTAGATTATGAAGAAAAAATGTATTCAGTAGGTAAGATGCCTGGAGGATTTCTCAGAAGAGAAGGACGTCCGGGTAATTCTGCCGTTTTAAATGCACGACTTATCGATCGTCCTATTCGTCCATTATTTGATAAAAGATGCAGACATGATGTTCACGTAGTTGCAACGGTTCTTTCGGTTGATTATGATAATGCACCGGAATTGTGCGGATTACTTGGAGCATCTGCTTCAATTGCGATTTCAGATATTCCTTGGGACGGTCCAGTGGCGGGTGTCAGAGTCGGTAAAGTTGACGGTGAATTTGTTGTAAATCCAACTCAAGAACAGTTGGAACGCTCTACGATGAATATTACAGTAGCAGGTTCTGAAACAGCTATTTTGATGGTTGAAGGCGGAGCAAAAGAAGCATCGGAGGAAGAAGTTCTTGATGCAATTATGTATGCTCACACCGTAATAAAACAACTTGTTGAATTTCAGAAAAAAATAATTGAAAAAGTAGGCAAGCAAAAGAAAGAATTGGTTTTTGCAGAAATACCCGAAGAAATAGAAAAAGCTATTTATGAATATGCTGAAAACAATTTGAGAGAAGCAATTTTCAATCCCGATAAGCTTACAAGAGAAGCTCATATGGAAGAAGTAAGAAAAGAAGCTGAAAATCATTTTAAAGAAATTTATCCGGATAATGAATCCGATGTAATTACTTGTTTGGATCATTTGACTAAATCTATTGTGAGAAAGATGATTTCTGTAGATAAAATTCGTCCGGATGGAAGAGCATTGGATGAAATTCGTCCTATTACTTGTGAAGTAGGTATGATTCCGAGAACACACGGTTCAGCTTTATTTACTCGCGGTCAAACTCAAGCATTGACAATTACAACATTGGCACCGATGAATGAAACTCAAATTATTGATGATTTAACATTGGTAAATGAAAAGCGTTATATTCATCAATATAATTTCCCTTCATATTGTGTAGGAGAAACTAAGAGTTCAAGGGGACCGGGACGTCGTGAAATTGGGCATGGAGCATTGGCTGAACGTGCATTGGAACCGGTTATTCCGTCAGTAGATGAATTTCCGTATGCTATACGTGTAGTTTCGGAAATTTTGGAATCAAACGGATCATCATCACAAGCTTCTGTTTGCGGAAGTACAATGTCGCTTATGAATGCAGGTGTTCCGATACATGCACCGGTAGCCGGAATAGCAATGGGACTTGTAAATGAAGGTGAGCATTTTACAATTTTGACAGATATTCAGGGTATGGAAGATGCTCTTGGAGATATGGATTTCAAAGTGGCAGGTACTGCAAAAGGTATTACTGCAATTCAAATGGATATAAAAATTCATGGATTGTCACGTGAGATTTTGATGGCGGCATTGAAACAGGCACATAAGGGTAGAATGTTTATTTTAGGGAAAATTGCAGAATGTATTTCAAAACCTGCAGAACATTTGTCATCATATGCACCAAAAATTATTACACTTACAATTCCTGTAGATAAAATTCGTGATGTAATTGGTACCGGAGGAAAAACAATTAACAAGATAATAACCGAAACCGGTGTAAAAATGGATGTTGAAGAAGACGGAAGAGTTTATATTGCTTCAGTTGATGAAGAAGCAGCGCAAAAAGCCAAGAAGATGGTTGAGTCGTTAACGCATGAAGTTAAGCCTGGAGAAGTATATCTCGGTAAGGTTACACGCTTAATGAAATTCGGTGTATTTGTTGAAATTTTACCGGGACAAGAAGGAATGGTGCATATTTCACAATTGGCATTGAAACGTGTAGAAAAAGTAGAAGATGTTGTTCATGAAGGCGATGAAATCATGGTAAAAGTAATGGAAATCGATGATAAAGGAAGAATTAATTTATCTAGAAAGGCATTGCTTCAGGAGAAGAAAAATGAACAATAAACGCGGTTTTGAAATTGTAACGGAATGGAAAGATAAAGCAATTTCATTGCCGGAACGTAAAACAATTGCGAGTGCAGGATATGATATTGAAAGTGCGATTGATGCGGTTATTGAAAAAGGAAAAATGAAAATAATTCCTACAGGATTGAAAGCATATATGGGAAATGATGAGTACTTAAGTATTCATATACGTTCAAGTATTGCCATAAAAAAAGGAATTGTATTGATGAATTCAACAGGAATTATAGATGCAGATTATTATAATAATCCTGAAAATGAAGGGCATATTATGATTGCATTGTACAATACAAGTGAAAATGATTTTTCCGTAACCAAAGGGGAACGAATTGCACAAGGAATTTTTCAAAAATATTTAAAAATTGAAAATGACAATTCAGAAAGTACGAGAAAAGGCGGATTCGGAAGTACAGGAAAATAAATAAAAAGTTTCGGTGAAAACCGAAACTTTTTTGAATGCAATTAATACTGAAATTGAGTATAATATACTTTAATAGAATAAATTGGTAGAAATAAGTGAGATAAGAATGATTAACGAAAGAGAACAATGTAAAAACACAAAAAAAGTATCATTCATAACATTGGGATGCAAGGTAAATCAATATGACAGTGATGCTATGCGTACACTTTTTATACATAGAGGATATAAACCTGTCGAGCATTCTGAAGTTGCTGATGTTTATATTATAAATACTTGTTCAGTTACAAGTATAGGTGATCGGAAATCAAGACAGGTTATACGTAAAATACGTAGAAACAATCCTGATGCCGTTATTGCCGCAACAGGGTGTTATGCTCAAGTTGCACCGGAAGAATTGGAAAAAATGGGAGATGTCGATGTAATTGTCGGGCATCAAGACAGAAATAAAATAGTAGATTATATAGAAGAAGCCGAAAAAAGTGAAAAAACTGTAAATGCAGTCAAGGATATAATGTCAATACGTGAATATGAAAATTTGACAGTAGATCCGGAAGGTGAAGTAAAAGCTCGTGCATTTGTAAAAGTGCAAGAGGGGTGTGATAATTATTGCACTTTTTGCATTATTCCGTATGCAAGAGGAAGGTTGAAATCAAGAAAACAAGAAGATGCTGTTGATGAAATCAAAAAACTGGTAGAAAAAGGTTATAGAGAAGTAGTTTTAACAGGAATACATTTAGGTAATTACGGAAAAGATTTAAGAAACGGAACATCTTTATCAACATTGGTATCTGAACTTTTGAAAATTCCGAATCTTTTAAGAATACGCTTAGGCTCAATTGAATCAGTAGAACTTTCAGATGAATTGATAAATATTATAAAAAATGAAAAACGTGTTTGTCATCATTTGCATTTGCCGTTGCAGTCAGGTTCGGATGCGGTACTTAAAAGTATGAACAGGCATTATAGGCTTAAGCAATATAAAGATTTAATTGCTATGCTTAGGGAAAAAATTCCGAATTTGGCACTTACCACAGATTTGATTGTAGGATTTCCGGGAGAAACCGAAGAAAATTTTAAAGAAACTTTAAATACTTTACATGAATTGAATTTTTCCGCAATACACGTATTTCCTTTTTCAAAGCGTACGGGAACACCGGCGGCAATGTATCCAAATCAAATTACTAATGAAGAAAAGAAAAAACGTGTTCATCGTGTACAAGAGTTGGAAAAAAAGATTTCAAAAGAATTTAGATGTGAATTTTTAAATAAAATTGTACATGTATTGGCTGAAAACAAGAAAGAAGAATACTTTGAAGGATTTTCCGATGAGTATATTCGTGTTACTATAAAAGGGGAGAATGTAAAAAGGGGACATTTATACTCCGTTATTGTAGAGGAAGTTACCGATGAGGGACTTATAGGTAGAGTTATAGAGGAGGTTTAAAATGGATAATTGTTTATTTTGTAAAATTGCAGCAGGAGAAATTCCTAGCACGAAAGTTTATGAAGATGAAAAGTGGTTTGCGTTCAAAGATATACAGCCATGTGCTCCGGTACATATTTTAGTTATACCTAAAACACACGTAAAAAATATTTTAGATATAAATACAAAAAGCAATGAAATTTTTTCGGATTTCTTTTTGAAGATAAAAGAAATAGCTGAAAATGCAGATTTAGGTAAAAACGGATTTCGTTTAGTTATGAATACAGGGGAAAAAGCGGGACAAACAGTATTTCATTTTCATGCACATATTATCGGAGGAAAAGATATGGGATGGCCGCCGTTTCCGGAAGACGTCAAGCATTAAAAATTACCATATTTTGAATTGAAATCTGAAGTTCAATACTTTTTAGTACTTTTAGATTGACATCAATTCATGAATATTTTATAATTTAATAGTGTGCATTAGCACCCCATCAGTCTTATTTGGAGGGAGGGATATAGATGTCTGAAGTAAAAGTCCAAAAGGGCGAATCTCTTGATAGTGCTCTTCGCAGATTTAAACGTTCCTGCCAAAAAGCCGGGGTTCTTTCTGAAGTAAGAAAACGTGAACATTATGAAAAGCCAAGCGTAAGACGTAAGCTTAAATCTGAGGCCGCAAGAAAACGCAAATTTAAATAGTTTGTTATTTTATCGGTTTTGTTCGATTTAATAAGGTTTTTATTTTTAAGTCGTTCGTAACGTTAAGGTCAAGGTGATAGTTGTGTCATTAAAACAGCAGCTTATGGTAGATATGAAGGCTGCCATGAAAGCTAAAGAAAACGGTAAGCTTGCATTAAATGTAATTAGAATGGCAAGAGCACATATAAGACAAGCTGAAATTGACAACGGACACGCAGACTTCGATGATGATCAGGTTCTTACAATTCTACGTAAGGAAGTTAAGCAGCGTAAAGAAACGCTTGCGGAAATAAAAGATTCCGGTAGAGAAGACCTGGTTGAGGCGACACAGGCTGAAATTGATATATTACAAAAATATTTGCCTGCAGAGCTTTCAGCAGAAGCTGTCAAGAAGGTTGTAGTGGAAATCGTAAATGCAATGAACCCTGAAGACAGAAAGATGGGTTTGGTTATGAAATCCGTTATGGCTAAGTTGAGAGGTAAAGCGGACGGTAAGCTTATAAATACTGTCGTTCGTGAAATACTTGCTGAGTAAGCTTGACAAAATGTGACATGTATTGTATTCTTATTCCATAAGTTAATATTTTGGTGTCAATGATGACTCATTCTTTATGAATGGGTCATTTTGTCTTTTGAAGATTATACCGCTTGGGAGGGTTTTTTATGAAAAAGGATTTATTATACTATATTCCGGCAGGGCAGTACGGTAAAGAAGGGGTATTATCTTTATTGGCTCAGCATCCTGAGATAAAATTTGTATCTTTAATCGGGATAGATTTAGGCGGAAATGATACTGATGAGAGAATACCGATTGAATTATTCAGAAAAAATTATGAAGATTTCTTTGCAGGTAAAGCTGTACAGACTGACGGTTCATCGGTAGTATTCGGAAATATTGCAACTTTAAATGATGCTAGAGTGGATATGATTGCCGACAGCAGCGTAAATTGGTATGTTGATTATAATTATGAGCATTTGGATAAAAACGATTTACCTGTAGGAACATTAAGAATTCCGGCTTTTTTGATTCATAATAACGAGTTAATTGATTCACGTTCTATCTTAAAACGTTCTTGTGATTATGTAGCAGGAAGAATAAAAGAATTGTTGAATTCAAATAAGCTTAAAGGAATGAGTCATGTTCCTGTTGATCAAATACAAGATATTGCATTTACAACCGGTACGGAACTTGAATTTTGGGTAAGAACTCCAAGTGAAAATGAAACTGTTCAACATTTGTCTACATCACAGAGATTGCAAGAGCAGTATTGGCAGAAAATGCGCGGTAATGTTCGTACAGCTATGGAAGAAACCATTTCCGAACTGGAAGCACGTGGACTTAAAGTTGAAATGGGACATAAAGAAGTTGGCGGAATAAAACCAAAAGTAGATGATGAAGGTCATATTGTAGATGTATGTGAGCAGCTTGAATTGGATTGGAGATTTACTACAAATCCTTTGCAAGCTTGTGACAATGAACTCGAAGTAAGAATTATGGTACGTGAAATTTTCAGAAAAAACGGTTTGGACGTATCATTTAAAGCAAAACCTATTCAAGGTGTTGCAGGAAGCGGAAAACATACACACTTGGGAATTATTGCAAAACTTAAGAACGGCAAATCAATAAACTTAATGGTTCCGGAAGACACCGAAAAAGAGTATTTAAGTCCTTTAGGCTATGGATTTGTAATGGGAATTTTAAAAAACTATGAAGTTATAAATCCTTTCGTTACATCTACAACGGATGCATTTAACAGATTGAAGCCGGGATTTGAAGCTCCGATTTGTATAGTTACATCATTAGGATTGACACCGGAATTTCCATCTAGAAACAGAACAATTTTAATAGGTTTGATAAGAGATATAGGAAATCCTAAAGCAACAAGATTTGAACTCAGAGCTCCAAATCCGTTTACAAATGCATATATTGCAGTTGCTGCGTTGTACTTGGCAGCTCTTGAAGGAATTGAATATGCTGTAGAGTCAGGTAAAACCGGTCAGGAATTGTTGGCAGAATTGTCTAAAAAAGCATCTGAAGAATATGAATATTTGAAAAAAGGCAGAGAATACAGATGTGAAAAAAATATATTCGATGACTTTACGCAAGAAGAAAGGGATGCGATATTTGGAAAACCGCCGGCAACGGTTTGGGAAAACGTAAAAATAATGAAAGAAAATGCTGAAAAAGTACAAGCGCTTCTTAGTGGAAATTCATTTACAAAACCGATTATAGATTCATTTATACAGACAATTTTATTCAGATGGAAAAATGAATTGATTGATAGAATTATCCCATATACGGAAAGTATTGTAAGAGGTTACAAAAAATTAAAATGTGAAGATCTTTTAGATGAGAGACGATGGGAAGAAATTAATGCATTAAGAAGAGAATTGGCTAAAGATACAGTGAATAGTAAATGTATTTGCAGCAGATTGAAAGATGCATTGGAAACAGGTGATTATGATACAGCATCTGAACTTCAAATTGAAATGATGAAAAAGACTGAAGTTTTGAATGATTTGTATTATGTTTACAAATTGAATATATTGGACTAAAATTGGATTAAAAAATAGCTTGAAGAGTTTTTTCTTCAAGCTATTTTTATAAATAAAAAAAGCGATATAAATCGCTTTTTTTGGTGCCGAGGACCGGAGTCGAACCGGTACGAATCTTTCGATTCGAGGGATTTTAAGTCCCTTGCGTCTGCCAATTCCGCCACCCCGGCATAAATAAATGGAGGCGGCACTCAGAATCGAACTGAGGATAAAGGTTTTGCAGACCTCTGCCTTACCGCTTGGCTATGCCGCCTCAATGGAGCGGAAAACGGGACTCGAACCCGCGACCCCCACCTTGGCAAGGTGGTGCTCTACCACTGAGCTACTTCCGCTAATGGCGACCCGGATCAGATTTGAACTGACGATCTTCGCCGTGACAGGGCGACATGTTAGACCGCTACACCACCGGGCCGTATTACTTTATTAGTATATCTATCACAGTTGCTTTTGTCAAGGAAAGCATGCGAAAAATATTTAATCTAAAGTGATTTTATAAATTTTTGCATTTATGAATTTTATTAAACTGTTTGGGCAAATAAGTATCTGTTGTCCACGATGACCGGCACTTACACTTATTTCATTATGTTTGGAAACCGATTCATCAAAATAAGTGGGAAAATCTTTTTTCATTCCGATTGGAGAGCATCCTCCTCTTTCATAACCTGTTAAAGTACGTAAATCTTTTAGATGTATCATCTCTATACTTTTGTTTCCACTTACCGATGCTGCAATTTTCATATCCAATGTTTTATTTGACGGTAAACAAAAGACAACGGGACCGGTTTTATTTCCTTTTGTAACAATAGTTTTAAAAACCATATCGGGATTGAAACCTAATTCTTCTGCTGCATGAACTCCGGATAAATCATCCAAATCGAAATCATAAGATTTTGTTTTATATGGAATACCGGCTTTATCAAGTATTCTCATAACATTTGTCTTTTTTTGTTTCTTCATAACAACCTCCGTATATTAGGGTATAAAGCAAATATCTTTTTGTCAATGATGATAAATGTTTATATATTTTTTATTTGAAACATTTATTTTATATATGTCGGAAAATTTATCATTTCAATTAAAAAATTTTTATTCATTTTTAACCTTTTAAAACTTGAAAAAGTTTTTGTAATGCAATACAATAGCAAAGATAACAAAAAGTAAGTATTCTGGGAGGCGGAAATGATAAATAATTCATTGTATGGGAAATCAGTCTTGGGAATGGATTCATTATCTGCAATTGAGATTGATAAAATTTTGGACATTGCTTCGAAAATGAAAAAAATTCTTATTTCCGATTATAAGAAGACTTCATATTTACGAGGGAAATCTGTTGTTAATTTGTTTTTTGAAAATTCAACAAGAACACGAAGTTCATTTGAACTTGCCGGCAAGTATTTAGGTGCCGATGTTATTAATATTTCCAAGAGCGGTAGCTCGATGACGAAAGGTGAAAGCGTAAAAGATACGTTATTGACAATGGCGGCGATGGAAGCTGATGCTGTTGTTATTCGAGATTCGTCCGAGGGTGCCGCTTTTTTTGCGTCCGAAATAATTAATCATCATATTAAAATGCCTATAGTTATTAATGCAGGAGACGGTGCACATGAACATCCTTCGCAAACATTGTTGGAAATGCTGACTTTGAAAGAATCCGGTGTCAGCTTTAAAGGGATGAAATTGGCCATATTGGGAGATATATTGCATTCAAGGGTTGCAAGAAGTGATATAAAAGGATTCATAAAAATGGGTGCAAAAGTATATCTGTATGGACCTGCAACTTTGGTACCCAAAGAATTTGAAAGTATGGGAGCTGTAGTTGCAAGCAGTATGGAAGAAGCACTTGAAGGTGCAGATGCCGTAAACGTCCTTCGTATACAATTGGAGCGTGCTGCAAGAGGATTTTTTCCTACATTAAGAGAATATTCAAGGTTGTTCGGTTTAAATAGTGAACGTTTGAAATTGGCAAAGAAAAATTGTAAAATTCTTCATCCGGGTCCTATGAATAGAGGAATAGAAATAAGTTATGATGTTGCGTATAATGAAAAATCCTGGATTCAGGAAGAAGTAAGAAACGGAGTTGCCGTGAGAATGGCTTTGTTGTATTTAACTATGACGGAGGGGAATGATCTTGAAATTACTGATTAAAAACGGAACTTTAGTAAATCCGGCAAAAGGTCAACATGAAAAGTTAGATGTATTGGTAGAAAATAATCGTATAAAAAGCATCGGGAAGAATTTAATTGATGAAGATGCAAACATATATGATGTTAAAGGTTGTTTTGTTACTCCGGGACTTATAGATATGCATGTTCATTTAAGAGAACCGGGACAAGAAGCAAAGGAAGATATTTATACCGGTACTCAATCTGCCGCTGCCGGGGGATTTACGCAAGTAGCGACAATGGCGAATACATCTCCGGTAATTGATAATGCCGCTCTTGTAAAAGATTTGCTTTACAGGATACAAGAAAGTGCTTGTGTAAAAGTACATGTAATAGGTGCAGTATCAAAAAATCTCGAAGGTAAACAACTTTCTGAAATAGGTGATATGGTAGAGGCCGGGGCAGTAGCATTTTCGGATGACGGAAGTTATATTGAGAATTCCGATTTTATGAGACGTGCAATGGAATATGTAAATATGTTCGGAAAAATGATTATAGATCATGCTGAAGATAAAACAATGACTGAACACGGGTATATGAATGAAGGTAAAGTTTCATGCGAATTAGGAATAACCGGTAGACCTGCAGTTGCAGAAAATATTGCAGTTGCACGAGATGTGTTGCTTTCGGAGATGACAGGATGTCATGTACATATAGCACATCTAAGTTCTGCAAAATCTGTAGAAATTATAAGAAAAGCAAAAGCTGAAGGACTTCCGGTAACATGTGAAGTCACACCTCAACATTTATATTTTACAGATGAATATTTAAAAAATTTTGAATCATCATTTAAGATGGCACCTCCTATAAGGACGGATGATGACAGAAAAGCATTGATTGAAGCAATTAAAGAAGGAATTGTTGATGCAATCATAACAGATCATGCCCCTCATACTTCTGAAGAAAAGGACGTGCCTTTTAAATGCGCACCGAACGGTATTGCAGGACTTGAAACGTCTTTAGCTTCAGTACTTACAACCTTGTATCACACAGGGGAAATTACAATTGATAAAGTAGTTGAAATAATGTCGGTTAATCCGGCAAAACTGTTGGAAATAGAAGGCGGAATACTTGAAGAAGGAGCTGCTGCAGACATCACTGTAATAGATCCTGATTACAAGTGGACAGTTACGGGAAAAGATTTGTATACAAAAGCAGTATTTACTCCATATGAAGGTATTGAATTACGAGGTAAAGCAATATTGACAATTGTTGACGGTAAAGTTGTTATGGAAAAAGGAAAGGTATCTGTATGAAAGGTTTACTTGTGCTTGAAAACGGAAAGTGTTTTGAGGGAGAACTTCTGACTGAAGAATCTGTAATGGGTGAATTGGTATTTAATACCGGAATGACAGGATATCAAGAATGTTTTACAGATCCGTCATATGAAGGTCAAATTATTACACTTACATACCCTTTAATAGGAAATTACGGTGTGGCAGAGCATTTTAATCAATATGAAAAACCTATTGTTTCAGGTATAGTAATAGATCAATTGACAAAACAACCAAGTAATTGGGAATGTGAGAATACATTGGAAAATTTTATCAAGACCAATAATATACCTTGTATTTATAATGTAGACACACGAGCAGTAACAAAAGCTATAAGAAGCGGCGGGGCTATGAAAGCTGTAATTGTTAAATCGGACACTTCAAAAGAAATTATAAAAGAAATGCTTTCAAAAGATTTACATAAAAATAATGTGGAACGTGTAACAACTTCTGAAAAGTATGTTTGTGGAAAAGGTAAGTATAAAGTTGCGTTATTGGATTGCGGATTGAAGAAAAATATTTTAAAAAGACTTAATGCCTTAGATTGCGAAGTTACAGTTTACCCTGCAAAAACAGAAGCAAAAGAAATATTAAGTACAAACCCGGACGGAATCTTTTTAAGTCCCGGACCGGGAGACCCTAAGGATGCTTATTATGTGATTGATACAGTTAAACAATTAATAGGTAAAAAGCCTATTTTCGGAATATGTTTGGGTATTCAAGTTTTAGCACTTGCACTAGGTGCACAAACCTATAAATTACCTTTTGGGCATAGAGGTTCAAATCATCCGGTAAAAGATTTAAGAAAAGGTAAAGTTTATATAACTTCACAAAATCACGGATATGCCGTTTCATCGGAAAATATTCCGGACTGCATTGAAATCACACACATAAATGTAAATGATAATACCGTAGAAGGGTTCAGACACAAAACATTACCTATACAGGCAATTCAATATCATCCTGAAGCAGGCCCTGGACCCGTAGACAATTTTTATTTATTTGAAGAATTTATAAAAATGATGGAGGCTGAAAAGAATGATTGATAAAAATATAAAAAAAGTATTGGTCATAGGATCCGGTCCTATTGTAATAGGGCAAGCTGCAGAATTTGATTATGCAGGATCACAAGCCTGCCAATCATTGAGAGAAGAAGGCGTAGAAGTAGTTTTGGTTAACAGTAATCCTTCAACGATTATGACGGATGTAGATTTAGCAGATAGAGTTTACATTGAACCGATTACACTACCCTTTATTACAGAAATTATAAAAAAAGAACGTCCTGATGCGTTACTTGCAACATTGGGCGGACAAGTAGGATTAAATATGGCGGTGCAATTAGCTTCTGCAGGTGTTTTGGAAAAATACAATGTAAAACTTTTAGGATCCTCTTTACACGCTATCAAGCATGCGGAAGATAGAGAACTTTTTAAAGAGGCTATGCAAAAAATCAATCAGCCTGTACCGGAAAGTGAAATATTTGAAGAATTGCAACCTGCAGTAGACTTTGCCGAAAAATTGGGATATCCGGTAATTATACGTCCGGCGTATACATTAGGTGGAACAGGCGGCGGAATTGCAAGGGACAGATATGAAATGGAAGAAATTGCAAACCGCGGAATAAAATTATCTCCGATAAATCAAATTCTTGTAGAACGAAGTGTTGCAGGATGGAAAGAAATAGAATTTGAAGTCATGAGAGATAAATCCGACAATTGCATAATTGTATGTGCAATGGAAAATATAGATCCGGTTGGAGTACACACAGGAGATTCCATAGTTGTTGCACCTACGCTTACATTGACAGATACACAATATCAGATGATGAGAAAAGCTTCATTGGATATAATTAGATATTTGGAAATAGAAGGCGGATGCAACGTTCAATATGCGTTAGACAGTAAAACAAATAAATACTATGTAATAGAAGTAAATCCGAGAGTAAGCAGATCATCGGCACTTGCATCAAAAGCAACGGGATATCCTATAGCGAAAGTTGCAGCAAAAATTGCATTGGGAGAAACACTTGACGAAATAAGCAATTGCATAACAGGAAATACTAAAGCATGTTTCGAACCTTCATTGGATTATGTTGTTGTAAAATTCCCAAGGTGGCCCTTTGAAAAATTTACACTTGCAGATCGCTCCATAGGAACACAAATGAAAGCAACCGGTGAAGTAATGGCTATGGACAGAACTTTTGAAGGAGCAATGCTAAAAGCAGTACGTGCATTGGAAACCGGTGAAGGTTATTTGCATTTAAACAAACTCGATAATCAATCTTTATATGATATAAAATGTTTGCTGCACAGAGTTGATGATGAACGTATTTTTGTTGTAGCCGAAGCATTACGTAGAGGTATTGAACCTGAAGAAATCAATAGAATAACTAAAATTGATTTGTTCTTCATTCATAAATTACAAAATATAATTAAAGTTGAAAGACTTTTGATAAAAGAAGGCATGACACAAAATTCTTTGACGGAAGCAAAACGAATTCAAATGCCTGATAAAGTAATAGCGCATTTTTGCGAAGTAAGTAAAAAAGAAGTAGAAAAATTTAGAAGAAAAAATAATATCCGTTCATCCTTCAGAATGGTAGATACCTGTGCGGCAGAATTTGAAGCACATACTCCATACTATTACTCTTCATATAGAAGTGAAGATGAAGTTGAAGCGCAAGGAAAAGACTCGGTAGTTGTATTCGGATCCGGTCCCATAAGAATAGGACAAGGTATAGAATTTGACTATTGCTCAGTTCATGCTGCGTGGGCATTGAAGAAAGCCGGAAAGAAATCAATTGTAATAAATAACAATCCTGAGACTGTATCTACAGACTTCAATACATCTGACTCTCTGTACTTTGAACCTCTTACTGAAGAAGATGTTATGGAAATAATAGATAAAGAAAACCCCGAAGGCGTTATATGTCAATTCGGAGGTCAAACGGCAATTAATTTAGCTACACCGATGGCAAAAAGAGGTATCCGCATTATAGGTTCATCAAATGAAAGTATAGATATGGCGGAAGATCGTGAAAGATTTGATACATTGATGGGGCAATTGAATATTCTTCGTCCGAAAGGATGTTTAGTTGAAAGTATCGAAGAAGCTATAGAAAAAACAAAAGACTTGGAATATCCGTTGATTGTAAGACCGAGTTATGTGTTGGGCGGAAGAGCAATGCAAATTGTTTATAATTATGCCGAATTACGACAATATTTAAAAGAAGCGGTAGTTGCATCTCATGAACATCCCGTATTAATAGATCAATATATGATAGGAAGAGAAGTTGAAATAGATGCAATATCCGACAGTATAGATGTATGTATACCGGGAATAATGGAACAAATTGAAAGATCCGGAGTACATTCAGGAGATTCTTTTGCAGTATATCCTCCACAACACTTGGATCAAAAAATTATTGATAAACTTGTTACCTATACAAAACAAATTGCATGTGCTATGAACGTAAAAGGGTTGGTTAACATTCAATTTATCGTAGTTAAAGATAAAGTGTATGTAATAGAAGTAAATCCCAGAGCAAGCAGAACAGTTCCATTTATGAGTAAAGTTACGGGAATAAATATGGTTGAATGTGCAACAAGAATTGCATTGGGAGAAACTGTTGAAAGTTTAGGACTTCCGAAAGGATTGGTTCCGGATAAAAATTATGTAGCAATAAAAGCTCCTGTATTTTCATTCTCAAAACTCGGACTTATAGAAATAAAATTAGGACCGGAAATGAAATCCACAGGAGAAGTTATGGGAATAGGGGCTACATATGAAGAGGCAATGTATAAAGCCATAGTTGCATCAAATATAATTGTAGAACCCGGAAGTAATGTGCTTATAACAGTAAGTGACAGAGATAAAGAAGAAACAGTAAATTTAGCGAAAACATTAATAAAATTAGGTTATCATATAATTTGCACCGCAGGTACAGGTAAATATTTCCAAAAAGCAGGCATAGATGTCGAAATAATAAAGAAAATACACGAAAAAGGTGAAAATTGTGAAAAATATCTGAAATCCGGAAAAGTTGATATGGTAATAAATACAATATCTTACGGAAGCAGAATTGAACAAGAAGGATATGATTTAAGACGTATAGCGGTAGAATTGGCAATACCGTGCTTAACATCGCTTGATACTGCGAAAGAAGTTCTGAGAGTGATGGCTGAAAATGAAAAAGAACATATTTACAAAGTAAAATCATTGCAAGAATATATGAAGGAGCGTTGATATGTATTCATTGTCTGAAAGCGGTTCAATTTACACTAATGATAAAATAGGTCCGGAAATTTATCGTATGCAAATTAAATTACCTTTGACTGCACAAAAGGCCCGTGCCGGACAATTTATACATGTAAAGATTAATGATTCGTCAAGAATACTTCGTAGACCCATTTCTATATCGGGAGCATATCCTGAAAGTGGAATTGTAGAGATAATTTATAGAGTAGTAGGTCCGGGAACTGAAAACATGTCTAAAATGAAAACAGGTGATTTTTTAGATATACTGGGACCGTTGGGGAAACCTTTCGAGTTACCTGTGGAGAACAGTATAGCTGTAGGCGGTGGAGTAGGTATAGCACCCATACTGTTTCTTTCTCGACAATCAAAAGAGAATTTGTTGACGGTAGTAATAGGAGGAAGAAACGAAGAAGAAGTTTTCTGGAAGGATTTATTTCCTGAAAAAGTAAAAAAAGTAGTAGTAACTACAGATGACGGATCATACGGTATAAAAGGTTACTCAGTTGCTGTTCTTCCGGAAATTTTAAAAGACGGAAATACAAAAAAAATGTACGTTTGCGGACCGCTGCCGATGATGAAAAAAGCTGTAGAAATAGCTGACAATTCGAATGTAGAGTGTGAAGTATCTCTTGAAAGACGTATGGGTTGCGGTACAGGTACATGTTTGGCATGTGTATGCAATAAGGTAAACGGAGGTCATGCAAAAGTTTGTTCCGACGGACCGGTGTTTAAATCATCGGAGGTTATTTTATGAATTTGAATGTAAAATTTTGCGGTATTTCAATGAAATCTCCGATAGTTGCAGCATCCGGTACTTTCGGATATGGTATTGAATATAAAGATTATTTGGACTTAAATAAATTGGGCGCAATATCTGTTAAAGGGTTATCCTTAATGCCTTCTGAAGGGAATAAAGGTGTAAGAATAGCTGAAACACCTTCAGGAATTTTGAATTGTATAGGTTTGGAAAATCCGGGAGCTGAATATTTTATAAATAAAATACTTCCGGATTTAAAAAAGTATGATGTTCCGGTTATAGCAAATATATTCGGAAAAACGAAAGAAGAATACGGGAAAGTTGCAAGAGCATTGACAGTTGAAGGTGTATCCGCACTTGAAGTAAACATTTCCTGTCCGAATATTAAAGAAGGTGGAGTGGCATTTGGAACAAATCCCTTAAGTGCCGCAGAAATAACAAAGGAAGTAAAAAGAAATACGCATTTACCGGTAATAATGAAATTATCACCTAATGTAACGGATATAGCGGCTATAGCAAAAGCTGTAGAAAATGCCGGAGCGGATGCAATTTCATTAATAAATACCTTATTAGGTATATCTATAGATTTAAGAACTCGCAGACCTGTTTTAGGAAATATTACAGGAGGGTTATCCGGTCCTGCGATAAAACCGGTTGCACTTAGGATGGTATGGCAAGTAAGAAATGCTGTAAATATTCCTATATGCGGAATGGGCGGTATTATGACAGGAAAAGATGCTGCAGAATTTTTTATAGCGGGATCTGATATAGTGCAAGTGGGAACAGCAAATTTGATTAATCCCGATGCAATTATGCGTATTACCGATGAATTGAACGCATGGGGAGATTCGCAGGGAATAAAAAATATAAATGAATTGGTTAACACCTTGAATTTCTAATTTAAAAAATTTATAAAAATTATTTAGCCGTGAATGTTTATTTGAATTTCAGATATAGACATTCACGGTTTTTGTACTTAAGTTTACAAATTATAAAAATTCCCTCTAAAGTGATTTTGCATAAATACTTTAGAGGGAATTTTTTAAATTGATTTTATTTAGTATTAATCATTCCACCAGAAGATACCTTTTTGTTTAGGTAAACATTTTTTATTGAATATAGGAGATTTGATTCCCTTTCGTAATTGTTCTTCATAATCAGTCAAAGCGGCTTTAACTTGAGGGAATAAAATTAAAAGTGCGGTTACGTTTGTCAGCACCATGAAAGCCATAAATAAGTCGGCTAAATTCCAAACTAACGGTAATTCCGCTTCTGCACCGAATAAAATCATTACTGCAATTAAAACTCTGAATAAATAGAGAGGCCATTTTTTATTTGTCAAATGCATAATATTTATTTCACCATAGTAGTAATTTCCTATGATGGAGCTGAAAGCAAATAATAAAATAAGAATTGAAATTGCTACTGAAGCGTTAGGTCCGAAATATTGTGTGAAATCCCATTGAATCAATTCAATTCCGGTTATTCCTGCAGATGCATAATCTCCGGACAGTAATACGATGAAAGCTGATGCAGAACAAATGAATAAAGTATCTACATACACACCGAAAGCTTGAACTAAACCCTGAGTAACCGGATGTTTAGTTTCAGCTGAAGCTGCTGCATTTGGAACGGAACCTTCACCGGCTTCATTTGAGAAAAGTCCGCGCTTGAATCCGGTTAAAACAGCAGCACCCATACCTCCACCGAATGCAGCCTTGTAGTCAAATGCACTTCTGAAAATCAATGCAAAAGCGTCAGGTAACGCTTTAATGTTATATATCATAATACCAAGAGCGATAATAATATAAATTCCCGCCATGATAGGTACTATCCATTCAGTAACTTTTGCAATACGATGCATACCGCCACAAATAACAATCATTGATAAAACGGTAATAACTATACCGACTATCATACGATCAGCACCTAAAGCATTGTTTAATGCCAATGAAATTGTATTTGACTGAACAGAATTATAAATCATACCATATGTAACTGAAATCAGTATTGCAAAAATTGCGGCCCATAATTTATAACCTAATCCGTTCTTTAAATAGTAGGCGGGGCCGCCTCTGAAACTGGAATCTTCATCTTCGGCCGGAATTTTATAAATTTGAGCCAATGTACTTTCTACAAATCCTGTAGCGGAACCTATTACTGCAATAAACCACATCCAAAAGATTGAACCCGGACCACCGGTTGTAATGGCTATTGCAATACCTGCTATATTACCTACACCTACACGTGATGCAGTACTTATACAAAAAGCTTGGAACGAAGAAACTTTTTTTCCGGAAGTTTTATTTCCGGCAGAATCTATAATAAGATTGAACATCCGTTTAAAATGTCTAAGTTGTACGGCTTTTGTTTTGAAAGTAAAATAAAAACCTGCACCGACAAGCAGAATTATGATTACCGAAGACCAAAGGAAATCGTTAATCATAGTAATAAAGCTGTTTAGAATTTCCATACACTTCTCCTTTTTATATTTACCTTAAACTCACATTATGCTCTATATTTTGAAATAAATGAAACATATTGTTGTTAAAATTATTTTTATATATTGAATGTTTTTGAATAAGAATTCGGCTTTACGTTATATTAAGTAAAATACATAATATAAATTTTAATTTAAATATGTTATTTATAATCATATAAGGCTTATAAATATAATAGTATCACGTTTTCAATAATTTTTCAGTAATTTATGCACATGGAAATAAACTTTTAATTTTTATAAAGTTTAAAACAGACAAATTTGATTATTGTATATGAGAATATTAAATAAAATTTGCAATTAATGTTTTGAAAAATAAAAAATGGAATAATTTACTAAAATATAAAGTATTAATAGGTAAATGTTTATTAAAGGGGTAAATTATAAAATAGAAATTTTAAGCATTTATGTAAAAATGTTATAATGTAATCATTTGGAGGTGTAAGCATGCGTTTTTTTGCAAGAATTATTCTCTTGATTATGTGTTTAAGTGTATCAGTCAATATATCTGCAAAAACATTAAAGATAGGAATGAAAGGGCAAGAAATAACTGCACTTCAAAATTCATTGATTGCTGCAGGTTATTTAGCGAGAACAGTTGATTCCGAATATGGTTCAACAACTGAAAAGGCCGTATCGTTATTTCAAAAAGATAAAGGACTTACCATTACCGGAGAGGCTGATGAAAAAACGTTGAAGGCTATAAAAAAAGCTGAAAATAAAGGATACAGAAATGGTGGCGGCATAGTATACGCAAAAGGTAATCTTGGAATCGAAGTGGAAAAATGGCAAAAAGTTTTATATGAGTCGGGATATTTGAATGGAGATATTGACGGAATATACGGCACAGAAACTTTCAACGCTGTAGAGTTGTTTCAAAAAAATAATGATATTCCGGTATCAGGTGCTATTGATGAAATGACACTTAGTGCTTTGGAAAAGCGAAAAGAAAAAATAGATTTGGCGAGAAAAAATAATAATATTTATTTATATACATCAGGTGACGTAGGTAAAGATATAGAAAACATTCAAACGAAATTACAAGAATATGGTTACTTGGATGGAGACATCGACGGTATATACGGTAGTGATACTGAAAACGCAATCAAAAAGCTTCAAGAAAAAAGCGGATTGGCAATATCGGGCAGCATTGACGAAGAAACGATGAGAGAACTTTTAAATACAAAAAATGTATATGATAAGAGTTTACATAAAAAATATATAATGATAGGTGACAGCGGTATCGATGTAGGTGAATTACAAAATAAATTGATTTTACATGGATATAATCCGGGAATTGCCGACGGTTTTTTCGGTAATGATACAGAAACCGCGGTAAAATTATTTCAAAAAGATAATAATTTGGAAGTAACTGGGATAGCAGACAGTGTTGTAATAAAAAATTTAAAAAAAGCACCATACTTTAAAGGAGAATATAAAAAGAAAATTCATATGCAATCTACCGCATACACACCGTTAGACGGTGACGGTAACGGAAAAACCAGTATGGGAGCATATGCGGGCAAAGGTCATGCAGCTGTAGATCCTTCTGTAATACCTTTAGGAAGTACAGTTTTTATAGAAGGATACGGATATGCGGTTTGCGATGATATAGGCGGAAGCATAAAAGGAAACATAATAGATGTAGGAGTAGATACTTTAAATCAAGCATATCAATGGGGATATAAAGAAGATGTTTTAGTATACGTAATTTAATGAAACGGCAGTTATTGCCGTTTTATATTGAGTTTAAGTTGTAATTAATGTATAATTTTCTGTTGTAACTGAGAATTAATTTATGTTGAAAAATAAGTATATAGAAAGCAGGATGGTTATGAAAGAAATGACAGCCGTAATTTTGGCAGCAGGGCAAGGCACAAGAATGAAATCCGACTATCCGAAAGTACTACATAGTGTTTGCGGTGTGCCTATGGTTAAACAAGTTATTAGAGTGGCAACTGAATCCGGATTTAAAAAATGTGTTGTTATAACAGGTTTTAAAGAAAAATATGTACGTGAAGCAGTAGGAGATATTGTTACTTTTGTACATCAAGAAAAGCAACTCGGTACAGCACATGCAGTTATGCAAGCTGTTCCGGAGTTCAAAGATGATAAAGACGGATATATTTTGGTAGTGTGCGGAGACACGCCGTTATTAAAGGTGGAAACAGTAAAAAAAATATTGAACACTTGCGTAGAAAACAATGCCGCAGCGACAGTTTTAACGGCTGTTGTAGATAATCCTTTCGGATACGGAAGAATTATTCGTGATAAAAATGGAAATATGAAATCTATTGTGGAACAAAAAGATGGAACGCCCGAAGAGTTGAAAATTAAAGAAATAAATACCGGAACATATATTTTTCACGTAGAAACTTTTTTGGAAGCATTGTCTAAAGTAAGTAATGAAAATGCACAAAACGAATATTATTTGACAGATGTATTTGAAATAATGATATCCGAAGGTAAAAAAGTAATACCTGTAATAACAGAACAAGAAGAAACTTTAGGTGTAAATACACGTCAGCAATTATCACAAGCGGAAAAAATTTTGAGATTAAGAAAATTGGATGAGTTGATGACTCAAGGTGTGACTGTTATTGATGCAGAAAACACATATGTAGAGCAAGACGTAAAGGTAGGAAGAGATACAATAATTTATCCAGGAACAATATTGCAAGGAAGTACGGAAATCGGAGAAAAATGTATAATAGGACCTGAAACTCAATTGAAAAATGTTAAATGCGGAAATAATTGCAATTTAAATAGAGTGTACGCAATAGATTCGGAAATAGGAAATGATAATAATATAGGACCGTTTGTACATATAAGACCCGGAACTGAAATAGAAAATAATGTAAAACTGGGTAATTTTGTAGAAGTAAAAAATTCCACGATAAAAAGCGGAACCAAGTTACCGCATTTGATTTACTGCGGAGATGCGGATTTGGGTGAAAATGTAAATTTCGGCTGTGGAACCGTGACAGTTAATTTTGACGGAAAAGAAAAACATAGAACTGTTGTTGAAGATCATGCATTTATAGGATGTAATACGAATTTAGTTGCACCTGTTCGTGTAGGTAAACGTGCATTTACGGCAGCGGGTTCTACTATTACCGAGGATGTTCCTGAAAATTCACTTGCTATTGCACGTCAACGTCAAAAAAATATTAAAAATTGGGTGAAAAAAGGAACTTATAAAGATGATTTGAAGCAAAAAAATAAAAAAAATCAAAAATCTGTAATTTTGTAATAAAAAATGTTATAAAAACGGTCGATTTTGTTATATAATAAAAGCGATACAACAAAGTATACTGTTTTATACAAATCCGAAATATATTCTAATATCTAGGGAAAAGGAGCGACCCAACAATGGAAATGGAAGATACGTCAAAACTGAAGATTTTTACCGGTAATTCACACCCGGCACTTGCAAAAGAAATTTCAGATTATATCGGAGTACCGTTAGGTAAAGCTATATGCGGAAGATTTAATAACGGCGAAATTCAAATTATGATTAATGAAAGTGTAAGAGGTAAAGATTGTTTTATTATCCAACCTACCGGTGCACCTGTTAATGATAATTTGATGGAAATATTAATAATGGTAGACGCTTTAAAACGTGCATCCGCTCGTCATATTACCGTGGTTGTTCCATATTATGGATATGCAAGACAAGATAGAAAAACAAGAGGAAGAGAACCAATCAGCTCCAAATTGGTTGCAGATTTATTGACAGTAGCCGGTGTTACACGTGTGGTTACAATGGATTTGCATGCAGGACAAATCCAAGGATTTTTCAATATGCCGGTAGATCATATGTTGTCATCTTCACTTCTTGCAGATTATGTAAAATCAAAAAAACTTGAAAATCTTACAATTGTTTCTCCTGATTTGGGTGGAGTTACACGTGCAAGGGAATTGGCGGATCGTGTAGGAGCTCCGATTGCAATTATAGAAAAAAGAAGACCTGAACCCGGTGTGGCGAAAGTAATGAATATTATAGGTGAAGTAAAAGACAGAAACTGCTTTGTAGTAGATGACATTGTAGATACTGCAGGTTCTCTGTGTGAAGGTGCAAATGCACTTATGGAATATGGTGCAAGAGGTGTGTATGCAGCTGTTTGTCATCCGGTACTTACAGATCCGGCAATAGAACGTATAAAAGCATCTGCAATTAAAGAACTTGTTGTAACAAATTCATTGCCGATAGAAAAATACAAAATGATTGATAAGATGACCGTTCTTTCTATAGCACCTATTTTAGGAGAAGCTATTTTACGTATTTTCCACGATGCATCCGTGAGTCAGATGTTTGATAAATAAAATGAAATTGATTGTAGGTTTAGGAAATCCGGGAAAAGAGTATGAAAAAACTCGTCATAATATAGGGTTCGATGTATTGGAGCTTTTTTCACATAGAAATAAATTAAGTTTGTGGAAGAATTTCATGAATTCTGAAATTTCAACTGTAATGAATAACGGTGAGAAAATTATTTTTGCAAAACCTCAAACATATATGAATAACAGTGGGGAATCGATAGGAGATATTGCAAAATACTATAAAATTGACCCCGAAGATATATGGGTTATTTGTGATGATTTGGATTTACCTGTAGGAAAAGTCAGAATTCGCAAAAAAGGGTCTGCAGGCGGACACAACGGATTGAAATCAATAATGGCGCATTTACAATCTGAAAATTTTTGCAGATTTAGGGTAGGAATAGGACATCCTAAAAACGGACATACCGTAATTGAACATGTTCTCGGAAGGCCATATGGAGAAGATATAAAGAAAATAGAAGAAGCTGAAGAAAGAGTAGCTGAATCTATAGAATTTGCTTTAAAAGAAAATATTGATAAAGCAATGAATTATTTCAATGATAAAAAAAATAAATAATAAGTGTAATGTAAATGAAAGGTTGTTTATTGCAAAAGCGATGCAACCTTTTATTACGGGAATTTTGGAGGAAATATGGGCGGTAAACTTATCGTACTGGAAGGGATAGACGGAAGCGGTAAAGCGACACAATCTGAATTGCTTGCTGAAGCTTTGAAAAAAAACAATAAAAGTGTTATTCAAGTAACATTTCCTGATTACGAAAGTCAATCATCATCTTTGGTGAAAATGTATTTAAACGGAAATTTCGGAACAGCACCTGAAGATGTAAATCCGTATGCCGCCTCAATGTTTTATGCTGTAGACAGATTTGCCTCTTATAAAATGAAATGGAAAAAATTTTATGAACAGGGCGGAATTGTAATTGCAGATAGATATACTACAAGTAATATGGTTCATCAAATGACAAAATATGATAATGAAGATGAACGTGAAAAATTCCTAAAGTGGTTGGAAGAAACGGAATATAAAATATTGGGATTACCGACTCCGGATATGGTTATTTTGCTTGATGTGCCTCTTGAAATATCGGAAAAACTTGTAAAAGAGAGAGCTTTAAGCGGTGGGAATATGGATATACATGAAAAGCATTTAAACTATTTACATAAGTGTTATGATTCATATCAATGGCTTTGTAAAAAATACAATTGGGAAAAAATTTCATGTACAAATAAAAAAGGGTTAAAGAAAGTTGAGGAAATTGCAGAAGAAATTTATAAAACGGTAAACGGAAAAATTCTTGCAATGTAATTTAAAAACTTATATAATTAAATATGATTCTTCAGGGCAGGGTGAAATTCCCGACCGGTGGTAAAGCCCACGAACCGAAAGGTAGATTCGGTGAAATTCCGAAGCCGACAGTAAAACATGACAGTCTGGATGAAAGAAGAATGTTTTTTGTGTGTTATGCCTCCCTGAAGAAGGGAGGTTTTTTTGTTTATAAATGAAGATGAAAAATGGATGTCACATGCATTGGATTTGGCAAAGCACGGATATTGGTATACGGAAACAAATCCCTTGGTAGGTGCGGTTCTGGTAAAAAACGGAAAAGTTATAGGAGAAGGTTGGCACAAAAAGTATGGAGACGTGCATGCTGAAGTAAATGCTTTTAAAAATTGCAAAGAAAATACGGAACATGCAACTTTATATGTCACACTTGAACCTTGTTGTCATTACGGAAAAACACCTCCATGTTTGAATCTTGTTCTTCAAAAAAAAGTTAAGCGAGTAGTAATAGCAATGAAAGATCCGAATCCGTTGGTTTCAGGTAAAAGTATAAAAATATTAAAAGAAAATGGTATTCAAGTAATTGTAGGTGTGTTGGAAAATGAAGCGGTAAAGCTTAATGAAATTTTTATTAAATACATAACCGAACATAAACCTTTCGTTTTATATAAAGCTGCAATGTCGATTGACGGAAAAACTTCTTGCTATACAGGTGATTCTAAATGGATATCATCAGAAACATCAAGAAATGATGTGCATTACTTACGAAATAAATATAAGGCTATTATGGTCGGCGCAGGTACTATAAAAAAAGATAATCCTTCTTTGACGTCAAGATTTTATATAATCAATAAAAAAAACGGTGAAAAAGAATTGATGAAAAATCAACGCAATCCGATACGTATTATAGTTGACGGTAAATTATCTTCACCGATAGATTCCAAAGTTTTTCAAGATGGTGGAAAAACTGTTGTACTAACAACTTCATATGCAGATAAGAAAAATGTGGAAAAATTTAAAAATAAGGGAATTGAACTTATATATTCAAATTTAGGGAATGACGGCAAAGTAGATTTAAATAAATCATTGGAAATACTTGCACGAAAAGGCATAAACAGTATATTGCTGGAAGGTGGAGCCGAGACTGCAGCGGAAGCATTTAATCAAAAGATTGTAGATAAATTGCGAATATACATAGCTCCAATTATAATAGGCGGAAAAACATCTCCATCAATTATAGGAGGATCCGGAGTAAGTAAAATTTCAGATGCAATAAAACTTAAAAATATAAGTATAAATAATTTAAATGAAGATACAATTTTTGAAGCATATACAAATTGGTAAAAATTAATTAAAGGATGCAAAATGTTTACAGGAATTATAGAAGAAATAGGAAAAGTGGAAAATATCATAAAAAATACTCATTCCTTCAAGTTGATTGTAAAATGTAAAAAAGTAATTCAAGATGTAAGTGTTGGAGACAGTATTGCAGTAAACGGAGCGTGCTTAACGGTAACCGAATTCGGAGAAAATTCGTTTTCTGCAGATGTAACTTCGGAAACAATGAGAAGGACTGCGTTTTCATTATTACAAATCGGAACGGAAGTGAATTTGGAAAGAGCATTATCATTTAACGGACGTTTGGGCGGACATATTGTATTGGGACATGTAGATTGCTGCGGTAAAATTATATCCGAACGTAAAGATGAAAATGCAGTACATATAAAAATTGAAACGGAAGAAAAGTGGTTTAAATATATAATTGAAAAAGGCTCAATAGCTGTAGACGGTATAAGTCTTACGATTTCAGAAAAAAGCGGAAAAACATTTATTGTAACAATTATTCCTCATACGGGTATTAAAACAACTTTATTAAACAAAAAAGTTGGTGATATGGTAAATCTTGAATGCGATTATCTGGGTAAATTTGTAGAACAACTGATAAACAAAAGCAATGAAAAATTGACGATGAAAGATCTCGAACTTGTAAGGGGGAAACGTTATGGGATATAAATATGATCCTATTGAAGATATTATAGAAGATATAAAAAACGGAAAAATTGTAATTATGAAAGATGCAAGTTCGCGTGAAAATGAAGGTGATTATATTTGTGCAGCCGAATTTGCAACACCTGAAAATGTTGCACGAATGGCTATCGAAGCAAGAGGCGTAATTTGCATGCCTATGGATGAAAAAATTGTAGATAAACTTAGATTAAGGCCGATGGTTGCAAAGAATACCGATAATCATCAAACGGCATTTCTTGAATCTATAGATCATGTTGATTCCGGAACAGGTGTATCTGCATATGCAAGATCATTGACAACACTTGAAGCGATAAAAGATGATGTAGATCCTTTCAAATTTAGAAAGCCGGGACATTTATTTCCTTTAAAAGCAAGGAAATGGGGTGTATTAGAAAGAGCCGGACATACTGAAGCAACCGTTGATTTGGCAAAACTTGCAGGACTTAAACCTGCCGGACTATGTTGCGAAATAATGAATGATAAAGGTATGATGTCAAGTGAAAAAGAATTATTTGAATTAGCAAAAGAAAAAAATTTAAAAATAGGGAATATTCAGGATTTAATAGAATATCGGAAAAAGCATGAAAAAATAATTGAACGTGTTACAGAAGCTGAAATGCCTACAAAATATGGAGAATTCAGAATATATGGGTATATTAATAAATTGAACAATGAGCACCATGTAGCACTTGTTATGGGAGATGTTTCAAAAGAAAAAGAAGTATTGTGTAGAATTCATTCGGAGTGTTTGACAGGAGATTGCTTCGGTTCATTACGATGTGATTGTGGAGAACAATTTGCAGCTGCGATGAAACAAATTGCAAAAGAAAAATGCGGAATTATGGTTTATTTAAGACAAGAAGGAAGAGGAATAGGTCTTATAAATAAAATAAAAGCATATAATCTGCAAGATCAGGGATATGACACTGTAGAAGCAAATTTAAAATTGGGATTTGCTGCAGATTTAAGAGAATATATGGTAGGAGCGCAAATTTTAAAGGATTTAAATGCAACACGAATTAAACTGTTGACAAATAATCCGCATAAAATTCATGATGTAAGCGGGTATGGTATTGAAATAGTTGAACGTGTTCCTATAGAAATGAAACCCACACATGAAGACGAATTTTATTTGAAAACAAAACAAGAAAAAATGGGTCATATGTTAAAAATTTAATTTAATAAAGGAGTATTGAAATGAATATTAAAATAGGTATGCTTAATGAAAGTGATGTAAAAATAGGTATTATAGCATCAAGATTTAATGAAGTAGTAGTATCTAAGCTGATAGACGGTGCAGCAGATGCTTTGGATCGTCACGGAGTAGATATGGAAAATGTCGATCTAGTATGGGTGCCCGGAGCATTTGAAATTCCTGTTACAGCAAAAAAAATGGCTGAAAGCAATAAATATGATGCAATAATTTGTTTAGGTGCCGTAGTTAGAGGAGAAACGGACCATTATGAACATGTAGCAACAGAAGTTACTAAAGGTATAGCCTCCGTGTCATTAAACACAGGAATGCCTGTACTTTATGGAATTTTAACCACTGATACTGTTGAACAAGCTATAAACAGAGCCGGAATGAAATCAGGAAATAAAGGCTTTGAATGTGCCGTAGATGCACTTGAAATGATAAATTTATTTAAAAATTTATGATTGATTTGTCATTCGGAGAATACTTATGGGAAATAAAAAAGAAAAATTTTATGAACAACTTTGTGAAATTACTGAAAGTTGTGAAAATGAAATAAATTTGCTACAAAAAGTCTTTGAAGGTAATTTAAATGTTTTTGATGCATTTGCTCCTATAAGTGAGTCTAAGCAAAATATAAATATTTTAATGCCTAAAATAAATCGAAGAGCTATTAAAATTTGTAAAATATCCGATGAAGGATTCTTAGTTTATAGATTGGTAGACAAAATATATACTGCATCAGTGTTGATTGATGAAATATTTTTGCAAATTCAGACATTTCCTCAAGAAGAATGTCCGAGAAATTTGGAAGTAGTACTAAATTTGATAAGATGTTCTTTTGGAGAATTGGTAAAAATTTTGCAATATACTGAAAATATCGATGATTCGTACATGAAAGCGGAAGCGAGAATAAGAAAAATTTTCGAATATAAGAAACGTGGAGATGCATGCTATTCAGATTTGTTGAAAAGTTTATATACTATGGAAGACAGACCTTTGTATGTAATACGATGGAGAGAAATAATTGGAAAATTAAAAAATATTTTGGATGAATGTATTGAATCCGCAATAATTTTAAGAACTTTATTGTAATTAAAACCATCCTTTCGGGAGGATGGTTTTAAAATATTGTTTCCGGCAGGATGGTTTTAATTCTTTATCTATTTATAATCGATAACAATTTTATTTAGTTAAAATATTTATAATAAATTGAGAGGTAACTATGAATTTCAAAAAACGTTTATTTTCATGGGATGACGGTAAAACATTAGAGTTGAGTGATGAACCTTCCATTATGGGTATTTTAAATATAACTCCCGATTCTTTTTCTGACGGCGGGAAATGGAATTCACTTGAAGCTGCTGTGAAACATGGGAAAGAAATGGTTTTACAAGGAGCAGATATAATAGATGTAGGTGCGGAATCGACAAGACCCGGACATACAGTTTTAACCTATGAAGAAGAAATAGAAAGATTGAAAAAAATTCTTCCTTCTTTGATAACAGAGCTGACAGTTCCGATTTCGGTAGATACGTATCATTGGCAAACTGCTAAATATGTAATTGAAGCCGGTGCTCATATAGTAAATGATATATGGGGATTGCAATATGATAATGGAGAAATGGCAGATGTCGTTGCAGATAAAAATGTACCGGTGATTATAATGCATAATCAAAAAGATGATATTTACAATGGGGATATTATTGATTGTTTGAAATCATTTTTTGATAAATCATTAGAAATTGCAGCTAAACATAAAATTGATGAAGAACAAATTATTTTGGATCCGGGTATAGGTTTCAATAAGAATTCAGAAGAAAATTTAGAAATTTTAAAAAGACTTGATGAACTTACATGTGAATATAAATATCCCTGGCTTTTAGGTGTTAGTCGCAAACGATTTATAGGAACCGTGCTCGATTTACCTGTAAATGAAAGAGATGAAGGAACTGGTGCTGTAAGTATTTGGGGAATAACGAAAAAATGTACTATAATGAGGGTGCATAATGTAGCTTTAAATGCAAGATTGATAAAAATGTGGAATGCTTTGTCGACGAAGGTGTAAAATGGATGAAATTTTTTTAAAAAATATGTCCTTCTTCGGACATCATGGAACAGATAAAGAAGAACGAAGAATAGGACAACGTATATATGTTGATTTAATTATGAAATTGGATTTATCTCAAGCATCTGAAACAGATTCATTAGAAAAAACTGTTAATTATGCAGAAGTTTTTAAAAGAGTGGAAAGAATTGTGGAAGAGGATTCTTGTAAATTGCTGGAAAGACTTGCAGGAAAAATAAATGAAGAGATATTAAATAATTACTCCGATGTTAAAGCAGTAACAACATCCGTACATAAACCCGGAGCACCGATTCAAGGAATATTGGATGACGTAGTTATTACCATACAAAAGAAGCGTGAGATATGAAGTACTATATAGCATTGGGATCCAATCAAGGTGCAAGTGAAGAAATATTTAAATGTGCATGTAAAAGTTTGGAATGTAAAGGTTGTAAAATTATTTCGAAATCTGCACTTTATAAAACAAAACCATGGGGTAAAACAGATCAACCTGTATTTCTAAATTCTGTAATAGAAATTGATTTTGATAAAGGACCGGATTTATTGTTGAAATATTTGCTTTCGGTCGAAAAAGAATTCGGAAGAAAAAGAATTGTACATTGGGGACCTCGGACATTGGATTTAGATATTATTTATGCTGATGATGTATATGTAAATACGAAAACATTAAAAATACCGCATCCGTTTTTTTGGGATAGAGCTTTTGTTTTGATTCCGCTATGTGATATACGACCTGAATTTAAATTTAAAAATCAAACTATAAAAAGTAGAATAGAAGAGCTTAACGGTTATGAAGATGTAATCAAATATAAATTGCAGTGGTAAAGGTGAATTTTATGAATGATAAGACGGAATATGCCAATGTAGTAACTCTTCCATCAAAAAATATTTTAGGAAAAATAAAAAAAGATGATTATGAAGTAAATTTATATGCAGGTAAAGAGATTATTGATTTTTTAAATAATAAATCTTACATAGAAAATGATTTAAATAAATACAACGCCGGTGAAATAAATATGATATCCGGCGCTTTTGGAGCGCAAAAAGCATATCTTACCTCAATTTTAAAAAATAATAATTCTACATTGATTATTGTTCCTGAGCAGAAAGATATATTCTTATGGAATCAAGATATTAAGTTTTTTATGCCGGAAAAACAAGTTTTATTTTTCCCGATTATGGATAAGGTAAATTTTGAAGTTACATATAGCAGTACGGAAAGATTAAGAGACAGAGTACAATCTTTAGCGGCATTATACGATAATAAAGATGTAGTTGTGATAGCATCAGTAGTAGAGGTAATGCAAAAAATACCGTCTAAAATAAATGTAATTCAAAAGACATGGACAATTTCTCTTCAAGATGAAATTGTTCGTGGAAGAATATTAAACAAATTAGTTGATTTGGGATATGAACGCGTAGATCAAGTTGAGAGAGTAGGTCATTTTTCTATAAGAGGAGATATACTTGATATATTTTCAATAAATGAGGAAAATCCGATAAGAATTGAATTTTTTGGAGATGTTGTAGATAACATAAGGTATTTTAATAAAGATACTCAAAGATCTATAAGCGGTTTAAATAAAGCTACTATATTTCCTGTAACTATAGGAATGGAAACTGATGATTCTATATTTTCATATTTAAATAACAGTCATTTGATTTTTGATGAACCGTCAAGATGTAAAGAACAGTTAAAGAAATATTTTAAAGAGGAAAAAGAGAACAAAGAAAAAGCATTTGACTGGAATTACGTAATCAATATTTTAAACAAAAAAGAAAATATAGGAAAATGTACATTCTTTTCACTTTTAAAACAAAAAATTGAAGGAATAGAAATACAATCATCTTTTAATTGGGACGGTCAGACCGTTACGAATTATCAAAGACAAATTCAGATTTTTATAGAAGATTTAAGAAAATTGCTTGAAAGAAAATGGAGTGTTATTGTTTTAGCTCCAAGTATTTCAATTTATAAAGAATTACAAAATTTATTTTTCGATTTCGGAATAAATATATCAAAAGAAATAAAAAACGGTGAAGTATACCTTACAAACGGAACAATATCAGGAGGTTTTGAAGTACCTTCTTCATCTTTTGTTGTATTTTCTGCGGGAGATATTTTCGGTAAACATAAGAAAAAACGTTTTGCTAAATTTTCTCAAGGGAAACAAGTACGATACTTTTCAGATTTGAAAGTCGGGGATTATGTAGTTCAGCGATCTCATGGAATAGGAAAATATATAGGGGTCAATACTATAGAAATTGACGGTATTCATCGTGACTATGTAACAATACAGTATGCAGGTGATGATAAATTATATTTACCTATGGAAAAAATACGAACGCTTGAAAAATACATAGGTCCGGAAGGAAAAGTTCCTGCTTTAAATAAAATGGGCGGTGTTCAATGGGAACGAATTCGAAATAAAGCAAAAAAATCCATAAAAGAATTGGCGGAAAAATTATTAAAAGTATATGCAGAGCGTCAATTAGCAAAAGGGATTTCTTTTTTACCTGACAGCAGTGAGCAAATTGAATTTGAAGATGCTTTTGAATATGTAGAAACCCCCGATCAATTATCTGCAACGGAAAAAATAAAAAAATCTATGGAATCTTCCACACCTATGGACATGCTTTTGTGTGGAGATGTAGGGTTCGGTAAAACTGAAGTTGCAATGCGTGCCGTATTTAAATGTGTAATGAGCGGATATCAATCTATAGTACTTTGTCCTACAACGGTTTTGGCAAGTCAACATTTTAAAACTTTTTCAGAAAGAATGAACAAATTCGGAGTTAATGTTCAACTTTTAAATCGTTTTGTAAAAACAAGTGAAAAAAATAAGATATTATCTGGTTTGAAATCAGGGCAAATAGATGTTTTGATAGGTACTCACAGTGTTTTATCAAAGTCTATAAATTGCAAAAGGTTAGGACTTTTGGTTGTAGATGAAGAGCAACGTTTCGGAGTATTTCAAAAAGAAAAATGGAAGTCATTGACAAGCGGAATTGATATACTTACTTTATCTGCGACACCTATACCGAGAACTTTACATATGAGTTTATCCGGAGTACGTGATATGGCTGCAATTACGCAAGCACCTCAGAACAGGCATGCAGTACAAACATATGTAATTGAATACAATGAAGATATTGTTAAAGAAGCGGTTTTAAGAGAAAAAGAAAGAAACGGCCAAGTTTATTTTGTTTATAATCGTATCGAAAGTATAGATATGATGAAAGACAGGCTTGAAAAAATATTTAAGGGAAAAGTACGTATAGGTGTAGCTTATGGAAGAATGAAAGGCAGTGAACTTGAAAAAGTCATGTTTGATTTTTATCAAGATAAATATGACCTATTATTATGTACTACACTTATAGAAAATGGATTAGACCAACCTAATGCAAATACCATTATTATTTATGATGCCGATTTTATGGGATTATCTCAGCTTTATCAAATGAAAGGTAGAGTCGGAAGATCCGATAAAATTGCTAAAGCATACTTTTTTTATAGAAAAGATAAAGTTCTTTCGGAAGTTGCCGAAAAGCGTTTAAATACAATTCGTGAGTTTACGGAACTAGGTAGCGGATTTAAAATTGCAATGAGAGATTTGGAAATAAGAGGTGCAGGAAATCTTTTAGGTTCAGAACAACATGGAAATATTTACAGTATAGGGTTTTCTACATATTGTAATATGTTGGAAGAAGAAGTATCTAAACTTCGCGCAAAAATATATAAAACTCCAATACCTAAAAAAATTCATCACGCAATGATTGAATTCAGGCAAGAAGCGTATTTGGATAAAAATTATATAGATAATGATAACAGTAAAATGGAAATTTATTATAGACTGTCGTCCGTTACATCTATAGAAGAATTAAATGATTTCATTGATGAAGTAATTGATAGATACGGTACTCCTACAGAGCCTGTGAAGCGATTATTTAAAATTGCAGAAATGCGTATTAAAGCAAGTGAATTGGGGATCGGTTCGATAATGGATGAAGGTAAGACTGTATTGATTACATGGGCAGCAGAAGAGTGTCTGAAAAAAATAAATTGGATGAATCTTCCAAAAGAAATCCTTATGAAAATACATATTTTGCCAGGTTCTCCTGCTCGTGTTAGAATTAATAAAGCTGCTATTCAAGAAAATATAACAGATTGGATATCAGAATTTATTGATAAAATATTGAAAGAAATTCATAGGTGAAAAAGTGCGTAAAAATACTTTTATACAAGGTGCTATGGTTTTAGCCGTGGCAGGTATTATTGTAAAATTTATAGGTGCATTCAGTCGTATATACTTATCAAGATTGCTCGGTGGTGAAGGTATAGGATTATACCAAATGGCATATCCTATTTATTTGCTGTGTTTATCTGTATCTTCTGCAGGATTACCTGTTGCGATTTCAATTATGGTTGCGGAAAGAAATGCCATACATGATTACCTTGGTGGTCAAAAAGTTTTCCGTATATCAATGATATCGTTGGCGGCTACCGGATTGTTTTTCAGTGTTCTTTTATTTTTCGGGGCACAATGGTTGGTTGATTCCGGTATGGTTCGTGATGAAAGAGCTTATTGGTCACTTTTAGCTTTATCTCCGGCTATTTTTTGTGCAACAATGCTTGCAACATTGAGAGGTTATTTTCAGGGATTGCAATTAATGACACCTACTGCAGTGTCGCAGATTATAGAACAAGTAGTTAGAGTAGCGGCCATGATTATTTTTGCAATTATATTATTACCTTATGGATTGGAATTCGGTGCTGCAGGAGCAACACTTGGTGCGGCTCCCGGTGCATTCATGGGAATAATGGTTTTGATTGCATTTTTCTATACTACACGCAATTGGCGAAATGAATTGGCACATGAACAAGATTTAAGTATAAAACCTCAAGGCAGTTTTGAAATTATAAAAAGACTTTTAGTTTTGGCAATACCTGTATCATTAGCAAATATTATGCTTCCTATAGTTTCAAATATAGATTTATTTATAGTTCCGCAGAGATTGGAAGTAGCAGGATACAATGTCGAACAAGCAACAACATTGTTCGGATATTTGACGGGTATGGCGACATCACTAGTGAATATGCCTACCATTGTAACAGCATCACTTGCTGCAAGCCTTGTTCCTGTAATTTCTGAAGCCATAGCACAAAAAAAAGAAGAAGTTATTATCTCAAGAACCGATACCGCAATTCGTTTATCAAATCTTGTTACAATTCCTTCTTTCATAGGAATGTGTGTAATTGCAACTCCTATTTCGACGATGCTTTATGCTATTCCGGATGCCGGACCATCTATAGCAGTAATGAGTTTTGGTATATTTCTTTTAGGAATTCAGCAAGTAACAACAGGTGTACTACAAGGTATGGGCAAAACTTCAATACCTTTTATAAACATGGTTATAAGTGCTACCGTGAAAGTTGTTTTATCGTGGAATTTAACTGCGATACCTTGTTTCGGCGTACTTGGAGCTGCATGGGCAACAAATGCAGACTTTGGTGTTGCAGCTGTTTTAAATCTTATATTTTTGTATAAATACAGAAAATATGTGATGGATTGGATTCATACAATAAAAATATTTATTTCAGCTTTCATTATGGGTGCGGCAGTTTATGGAGTTTATAACGGATTGCATAGTATAGTAAAAGGAAATACTATACCGACAGTATTTTCAATAACTGTAGGTATTGTAGTATATGTTGCATCGATCATTTTGATTAAAGCGGTAAAAGAAGATGATGTAGTAAGAATACCGAAAATAGGAAATAAATTAGCTAAAATTATAAGAAAATTAAGTATTAAGAGCTGATTGAAGATTGATATATACAAAAAAATCAGATTTAAAGCACAAAAAATGCAAATATCCTTGCCAAGAGATGATATAACGTGTATAATTCAGTAGAAAGTCAGTTCCATAGGGCACTGGCGACTGAAAGTGCTTGTATAAGCGATTATATTTGTTAATTTTTATTTTTTATAGTCCGTGTTCTATAAAAGACAGAAAATGTTATTATATTTTTTTAAGTGAATATGATCGCATTTAATTCAAGGAGGATGTTTAAATATGAATAAAACGGAATTGATTACGGCAGTAGCACAGAAGGCTGAAATGACAAAGAAAGACGCTGAAAAAGCAGTTAAAGCAGTTATTGATGTTATCTCAGATGCTATGGTAAAAGGAGAAAAGGTTCAGTTAATCGGATTCGGAACATTTGAAGTTCGTGAACGTAAAGCAAGAGAAGGTCACAATCCTTCAACACAGAAGCCGATTAAGATTCCTGCATCTAAGGCTCCTGCATTCCGTGTAAGCAAGCAGTTGAAAGAAAAAGTAAATGCAAAATAATGTAATATAGAATTAAAGAGCAACATTGCACAGCGCGGTGTTGCTTTTTAATTTTATAAAAGATTTTAAATTTCTTTACCTTTGCAGCTCTTTCCTCTATAATTAAAAAAGCTTATGAAATGGAATGTGATATTAATGGAAAAACAAAGATCTCGTCGTTTTTTTATTTTAACGGCAAGTATAGGGACAGGACACAGTCAAGCTGCAAGAGCGATTGCAGAAGCAATCAAGGAAGAACATCCACAAGATAGTGTAAGAGTTTTAGATTTTGTTTCAAGAGATTTTTTTTCTATTGATTCAATGATAAAAAAATCGTACTTGAAGATGATTGAATTATTTCCGGAACTTTATGACAGTTTATATAGTAATTCGCAGAAAAGTCGTTTTGGAGAAACTTCACAAATTTTAGTTTCTTGGAGTTTTAAAAACAGAATGAAAAAATTAATTAAAGTATTAAATCCTGATGCTTTAATATTTACTCATCCGTTTCCGGCTGCTGCCGCAAATTTATTGAAAAAAGAAGAAATAATAAAAATTCCGCTGTTGGGTGTTATTACCGACTTTGATATACATCAGTTGTGGATAGATAAAGAATTGGATGCATTATGCGTAGCAACCGATAATTTGGCCGAACATCTAAAAAATTATGGAATTGATTCAAATAAGATTTATTCTACCGGGATACCGATAAGAAAGTCGTTTTATGAAGTTTCGGACAATATAACACCTGAAAAAGGAACGGTGCTTTTGATGGGTGGAGGATTAGGACTTGGGGATATAACCGATAATTTAAAACGTTTGGATAAAGTAAAAGAAATAAAAAAATTTATTGTTATTACAGGTAAAAATATTAGTCTCTATGAAGATGTATCGGCATTGTCGGAACATCTGATACATCCTGTGGAATTACATAGTTATACAAATAAAGTTGCAGAAATAATGAAAAGAAGTGAGATTTTGGTAACTAAACCCGGGGCATTGAGCTGTACTGAAGCCATGATGTTGAAATTACCTATGGTACTTGTAAATACTTTGCCGGGACAAGAAAGAGCAAATGCATCTTACATGGTTAATAAGGGTTGTGCATTGTGGGTTAAACGTGGAGAGTTGTCGGAAGCGGTAGAAAGTATTTTGCAAAATTCTGAAAAAAGGAAACAAATGGCTGAAGCCTGTGGAGCAAATACCGTACAAAGTGCAAAAGAAGTTGTGAAAATTTTATATAATTTGATGAAAAATAAAGAAAGAAATACTTGAAGTGTTTCTTTCTTTATTTCTTGTGTTAAAATAAAACAAAATATTTTAGGAGGACTTATTTATGGTTCTGAAAAAATTACCTATTACAGAACATCGTTTATATAAAATTGCAGAAGAATATGGCACTCCTTTTTATATATATGATCAAAAAGGTATTGAAGATAATATAAATAATTTTAAAAAATCTTTTTCTTGGTGCTCAAATTTTTATAAATATTTTGCAGTAAAAGCCACACCTAATCCTTGGATTTTAAAATTATTACATAATATGGGTATAGGTGCAGATTGCAGTTCGATGGCAGAGTTGATTTTGGCAAAAGCTGTAGGCTTAAAAGGCAAGGAAATTGTTTTTTCATCAAATAATACTGCCGATGAAGAATTTATAAAAGCAAATTCTTTAGGAGCTATTATTAATTTGGATGATATATCGATGTTTGAAGATTTGGAAAGATTAAAAATTATTCCGGAAAAAATTTCATTTAGGTATAATCCGGGAAATAAAGTATCCATAGGAAATAATTTCATAGGAAAGCCTGAAGATGCAAAGTATGGAATGACTAAAGAACAACTTCTTGAAAGCGTACAAATAGCTAAAAAACTTAAAATACCGTTTATAGGCATACATACGATGATTGTTTCATCAGAATTAACATTGGATGTATTAATAGCCAATATTAGAATGTTGTTTGAGTTGGCAATTGAAATAAGAGAAAAATTTAATGTAATTGTAGATTTTATAGATTTCGGTGGAGGAATAGGAATACCTTATCGTCCTGATGATAGAGCTGTAAATCTATTTGAATTAGGAAAAAGAACTCATGAGTTGTTTAAATCAATGATGAGCGGATTTGAAAAAACTCAATTGAGTTTTGAATGCGGAAGAGCAATTACCGGACCATATGGATACTTGGTAACAAAAGCTATACATCATAAAAATATTTATAAAAAATATATAGGTGTAGATGCTTGCATGGCAGATTTAATGAGACCCGGAATATACGGTGCGTATCATGAAATTACAGTTTGCTCCAAGGAAGATACAAATGAAACTGAAATTTATGATATTGTGGGTTCTTTATGTGAAAATAATGATAAATTTGCAATAAACAGAAAATTACCGAAAATTTCAAAAGGTGACTTGATTGTTATACATGATACAGGAGCTCATGGACATTCAATGGGATTTAATTATAACGGTAAACTCAGACATCAAGAATTATTATTACATTCGGACGGTACAATTCAAAAAATAAGAAGAAATGAAACTTTAAATGATTTATTTTCAACTCTTGATTTTCCGGGATTATAAAATTAAAACACGTTCCACTTTTAAAGTGAAACGTGTTTTTAATTATCAAATAAGATTAGGAGCTTTATTTAAAGCAAGTTCAGTCTCATAAATTAATTCTTTAACAATCTCTTTTGCAGGTAATATTTTATTTAATTGAACCAGTGACATTCCTGCAAGTACGTATCCGTTTTCAATATCACCTTGGAGCATACCTTTCTCAAGAGTGCCTGTTGCCAATGAATCTAATTCTGATTGCGATGCGCCGTTATATTCTTTTGAAATATAATTTTCAGAGAATTTATTTTTTAGTCCTCTAACACTTGCTGCTGTTGAAAAACCTGTTACCGTAGAATCTGTATCTGTGGCATTTATGATGGCATTTTTTGCATTTTCATGTATCGCACATTCTTCGGATATGAGGAATCGTGTGCCTATTTGAACACCGGATGCACCTAGAATTAAAGCTGCTGCAATACCTTTGCCATCAACGATACCTCCTGCAGCAATAATCGGAATTTTTATTGAAGGAACAATATTTTGCATTAATGACATAATTGTAATTTTTCCGTCATGACCTCCGGACTCCATACCTTCCAATATTAATGCATCAGCACCTTTTTCTTGCATATATATAGCAGATTTTAAAGTTGTTGTTAACGGAATACATTTTATTCCGTTAGTTTGAAGTGTGCTGAAATATGGTGATGCATCTCCTGCAGCTAATGTAACAAAAGGAACCTTTTCATCGCAAACTAATTGTAAAATATCATCTTTATTATGCGCTTTAATCATTATATTTACACCGAAACATTGATTTTTCCCCATTATATCTTTATATAATTTTATATTTTTACGAACTTCATCAACGGAAAATCCGCCAGATGCCATAACACCTGCACCGCCGGCACTACGAACCGCAGCAGCAAGTTTTGCATCTGAAATATGTGCCATTCCACCTTGAATAATAGGATATTCAATATTAAGAAGTTTTGTCAGCTCTGTGTTCCACATAGTATAAATTCTCCTTTATTGTAAATAATTTAATTTGTAAAATATGTTATCTCTATTTTATTACTGTTTTTTATATTTATCAATTAATGGTACACTTATTCACTAAAAGTTACTAAATATTGTTCAAAAAAGATTGACGTGATATACTAATTGTGTAAAATATATAGTTTTTATATTTAATAATTTAGAATGTGTGCATTATTTTATTTATTGGCTCTAGGAGGGCAACTATATGATAAAAGTCGGAATTAACGGATTTGGAAGAATCGGCAGATTGGTATTTCGAGGTCTTTTGGAAAGAGATGATTTAGAAATAGTTGCAATTAATAATCCGAGCGGAGTTGAAACGGCTGCATATTTATTGAAATATGATACTGTTCATGGAAGATTGGGAAAATCGGTTGAAATCGACGGTGAAGATTTAATTGTAGACGGGAAAAGAATTCATGTATTTATGGATCGTGATCCGTCGAAGTTGGACTGGAGTAAATACGGTACTCAAATAGTTGTTGAATCTACCGGAAAACTTAAAGATAAAGAAAGTGCAGGACAACATATAAAAGGCACTGTTAAAAAAGTTGTAATTACAGCTCCGGGAAAAGGCAGTATTACAACTATCGTTATGGGTGTAAATGAAAATGTTTATAATCCTGAAAAAGATCACGTAGTATCCAACGCTTCATGTACAACGAATTGTTTAGGACCTGTTGTAAAAGTTCTTCAAGAAAATTTTGGAATAAACTACGGTTTAATGACAACAATTCATTCGTATACAAACGATCAAGCCATTTTGGAAAAAGCTCATAAAAAAGACATTAGACGTGGACGTGCTGCCGCAGAAAATATGATTCCTACAAGTACAGGTGCCGCAAAAGCCATCGGAATTGTTATACCGGAATTGAAAGGTAAATTAAACGGACTGTCTGTAAGAGTTCCGACTTCTGACGTATCTATGGTTGACTTAACGTGTGAGCTTAAGAGCAAAGTAACTGTTGAAGAAGTAAATGCAGCATTTAAAAAAGCATCTGAGAGCCAAATGAAAGGAATTCTTGCATACACTGATGAGCCTTTAGTTTCGAGTGATTTTAAAACAACTGATGTAAGTACTACAATAGACAGTTTATTAACTATGGTTATGGAAGATAAAATGGTAAAAGTTATTGCATGGTATGATAACGAATGGGGTTATTCCATGAGAATTATTGATTTAGTAGCATTTATTGCATCAAAAGGATTATAAAATATGCAAAAGAAAACTATTTATGATGTTGATGTAAGAAACAAGAAAATTTATTTACGTACAGATTATAATGTTCCGCATAATGAGTACGGTATTACAGATGACAGAAGAATAAGAGCAACAATTCCTACGTTGAGATACCTTATTAAAGAAGGTGCATCAATTGTTATTGCAAGTCATATGGGAAGACCTAAAGGTGAAGTAAAAAGAGAATTGTCACTTAAACCTGTTGCGGAAAGATTATCTGAATTATTGGGACAAAAAGTATATTTTGCCGATGACTGTATAGGTGAAGAAGTTGAAATAAAAAAATCTCAACTAAAGCAAGGTGAAGTACTTTTGCTCGAAAATTTAAGATTCCATACAGAAGAGGAAAAAAATGATTCTGAATTCGTGGAACAGTTGATAAAAGGTTGTGAATTGGCCGTAAACGATGCTTTCGGTGTATCGCATCGTATGCACGCTTCAATTGCAGGTGTAGGTAAAAAATTACCTATGGTGGCAGGATTATTGCTGAAAAAAGAAATAGATTTTTTAGGAGGACTTATGGAATCTCCTGAGCGTCCATTTGCAGCAATTATCGGAGGCGCTAAAATAAGAGATAAAATACAAGTAATTGCAAATTTAATGGAAAAAGCCGATGTTATTTTAATCGGTGGCGGTATGGCAAATACTTTCGTAGCGGCGGAAGGCTATGACATGGGACAGTCTCTTCAAGATAAAGACAGATTTGATTTGGCACGTGACTTAATGGATAAAGCGAAAGAAATGGGTTCGGTAATTATGTTGCCTGTGGATTTCAAAGCCGGAGATTCATTTTCTTCAAATGCAAAAACAAAAGTTTTGGAAGCAAATGAATTTGAAGATCCGTGGATGGCGCTGGATATAGGGCCAAAGACAATATCTAAGTATGTAGAAGTTCTGAAAAAGATGAAAACGGTAGTATGGAACGGACCTATGGGTGTTTTTGAAATGAAACCCTTTTCAGACGGTACATTTACTATAGCTGAAGCGATTGCGGAATTGGATGCTAAAACTGTTATAGGTGGAGGAGAATCTGCATCTGTTGTGGATCAGTTGGGAATTGAAGATAGATTTTCTCATGTATCTACAGGCGGAGGTGCATCATTGGAAATGTTAGAAGGAATGATTTTGCCGGGCGTTGCAATTTTACAAGATAAGGAGTAATTTGTATGCGGTCCATATTAATTGCGGGAAATTGGAAGATGAATTTCACCGAAAAGCAAGCTATAGATTTTTTAAAAAATTTGAATATTGAAAATAAAAATATAGAACTTTTAATATGTCCGCCGTTTATCAGTATTTCCGCTATGAGTAAAATACTGAAAAACAGTTTTATAAAATGGGGTGCGCAAAATGTGTATCCTGAAAAATTTGGAGCTTTTACCGGCGAAATTTCTCCGATTATGCTTTCTGAACTTGGATGCAGTTATGTTATTTGCGGGCATTCGGAAAGAAGAGATATTTTTAATGAAAATAATGAAATAATAGCTAAGAAAGTATTATCCGTTATTGATGAAAAGATGATTCCCATACTTTGTGTAGGAGAAAATGAAAAAGATATAAAAGAAGGAAAAGCGTTATTAAAGATAAAAATTCAAATCGAATCTGTATTTTCAAAAATAAGTAAAAACGAAAAAATAATACCTGTTGTTGCATATGAACCTGTTTGGGCTATAGGTACTGGAAAATCCGCAACACCGGAATATGCACAAAAAATTGCACAAAATATAAGAAATTATATTGCAAATATACATGGTGAAACATATGCAGAATCTGTGAGAATTTTATACGGAGGAAGCGTAAACAGTTTGAATATATCTGATTTCATAAAAGAAAAAGATATAGATGGAGCTCTTATTGGAGGAGCAAGTTTAGATACAGCTAAATTTAAAGAAATATATAATAAAGTTATTTTGACTCAAGGAGTATAATGATGGCTGCAATTAATGAAATACATGCACGTGAAATATTGGATTCCAGAGGAAATCCTACGGTTGAAGTAGATGTTTTTTTGGAAGACGGTTCATATGGAAGAGCTTGTGTTCCTTCGGGAGCATCAACAGGTATTCATGAAGCTGTAGAACTTAGAGATAATGATGAGGAACGTTATCTAGGTAAGGGTGTGCTCAATGCAGTTGAAAATGTAAACGGTGAAATTGCAGATGCATTGATAGGATGGGAAGTTACAGACCAAAGAGGTCTTGATCAAATATTGATAGGCTTGGACGGAACTGAGAACAAAAAGAGATTAGGTGCCAATGCAATTTTGGGTGTATCTTTGGCAGCAGCAAATGCAGGTGCAATTTCTTGCAGATTACCGTTGTATCAATATTTGGGAGGTATAAATGCTTGCAGACTACCTGTTCCTATGATGAATATTATAAACGGCGGAGCTCATGCAGATAATAATGTAGATATACAAGAAAGCATGATTATGCCTGTAGGAGCCAAATCATTCAAAGAAGCATTGATGATGTGTTCCGAAGTATATCATTCTTTAAAAAATGTATTAAAAAAACAAGGACTTTCAACCGCAGTAGGTGATGAAGGAGGATTTGCTCCTGATTTATCATCAAATGAATCTGCAATGGAAATGATTTGTGAAGCAATTGTGAAAGCAGGTTACTCTGTAGGCGGTGATATTGTTTTAGCAACAGATGTAGCAGCATCTGAACTTTTAAAAGATGACGGATTATACTATTTAACCGGTGAATCAAAAGCTAAAACTGCTGAAGAAATGATTGAATTTTATGAAAATCTTGTTTCAAATTATCCTATTGTATCTATTGAAGACGGCTTGGCAGAAGATGACTGGGACGGATGGTCATTAATGACAAAAACTTTAGGTAATAAAGTTCAGTTGGTAGGTGATGATTTATTTGTCACAAACACTGAACGTTTGAAAAAAGGAATTGATTTAAAAGTCGGAAACTCAATTTTAATTAAATTAAATCAAATCGGAACTCTGACAGAAACTTTTGACGCTATACAGATGGCACATCGTAACGGATATACAACGATAATTTCACATCGTTCTGGTGAAACTGAAGATACATCTATTGCAGATATAGCTGTTGCGATGAATGCAGGACAAATAAAAACCGGAGCTCCTGCACGTACTGAAAGAGTAGCGAAATATAATCAACTGTTGAGAATAGAAGAAATTCTTGATGCAGATGCTTTATATGGCAGTTTGGAAATAAATAAATTAAACAGATTTAAATAACATTTCTTATGTGGCACTTTTATGTAAACATCAAATTTTGAATCAAATGAAACATAAAAGTGCTACTTTTTTTTAGTTAATAGAAAAATAAAGATAAATAAATGATTTTTTTAATGAGGCAATAAATTTTTTTTATATATTTTTTTATTAATGTAGTCAATTTTGTATATTACATAAGTATTGTTTTAATTATATGAGTAGTAGTGAGATTTATAACAAAAAATCATAGATTTTAACTAAAACAATTCGATTTATGAATATAAAAAGTGCTATACAATTTAGGTTATTATGATAAAAAATATTAAATAAAAGCAAAAATTAAAGAGGTTGGTCATAAAAGTATAATTTTTTTAATATAAAGAGATTAAAAAACTCTTGAAAAACTGGATTTGTGTGCTATTATAGCAATATCATTTTACACAATATATAAATAATTTTTAATGTTGTAATTTGTTATTAAACTTTGCGGAGGGTTTATTGTGAGAAATTGTGTGTTGATTATAGAGAAAGATATAAATGTAGCACATTTTATTCAGGGGAAATTGGAAGAAGCTGATTTTACTTGTTTAGCTGATTATAGTGGAGAAGCAGCTGTAGATCTTGCGGGACAAAAACAAGTAGATGTAATTGTTTTAGATTCTGATTCATTGGACATCGAAGGTTCAAAATTGATTTCAGATGTCAGAGCTGTAAGTTCTTTGCCGATTGTTGTTATTTCAGCGGATGCAGATGTTGAAAGGAAAGTTCAACTTTTTGAGTCCGGTGTTGATGATTATTTGGTAAAACCATATGCAACGAAAGAACTTATTGCAAGAATTCGTGCATTGTTGCGTAGACATAAAGAACCGCAGATTGTCGTAGATCCTTCTTTCAATATTCAAGATTTATATATATATCCTGAAAGACATGAAGTGAGAATAGGTGAAAATGTTATTGAGTTAACTAAGAAAGAGTTTGACTTATTATTGTTTTTAGTTAAAAATAAAAATAGAGTGCTCAAACGTGATGAAATAATGAAAAAAGTTTGGGGATATGAGTATGCCGGAAAAACTAATATTGTAGACGTTTATATTAGATATATTCGTAGCAAAATTGATGAAAAATTCGGCAAAAAGTATGTTAATACCGTACGTGGAATAGGTTATGTTGTAAGAGATTGAGAGTTTTATGATACGTCAAGTTATAATTGTAGAAGGAAAATCTGATGAAGCACGCATAAAGCAAGCGGTAGAAGCAGATGTAATAACGACCGGAGGGTTATCCCTCCGGTCTGTTGTTGTTGAAGAAATTAGATTTGCTTATGAAAAACGTGGTATTATTATACTTACAGATCCGGATGGACCCGGAGAAAAAATTCGTAAGCGTTTAACTCGTCTTTTTCCTGATGCTTTGCATGCATTTATACCGAAATCAAAAGCATCTACTTCAAAAGATGTAGGTATTGAAAACGCAAGTTGTGAATCTATACGTGAAGCTTTATTAAATTTAAAAATTAATTATCAAAAAGATTCAAAAGAATTTTCAATGAAAGATTTAATAGAAAATAATCTTTCGGGTGCTGAAAAATGCGTTGAAAAACGTAATAAAGTAGGTGCATTATTAGGAATCGGCTATGGAAATTCCAAGCAATTTTTAAAAAAATTGAATCATTTCGGAATTACTCGAGATGATTGGAATAAAGCTATACGTATGTGTGGAGATGAAAATGATTGAAGTAAATTTGGCTGACAAACAAGTTGTATATTATTTAATGAAAAGATTCGGTATAAGAACAAAGCATAAGTTGGGACAAAATTTTTTAATTCGTCCGGATATTGTTAAGGAAATTGCATATGCAGCGGAACTTAATGAAAATTCAAATGTAATGGAAATTGGTTCAGGCATAGGAACTTTAACACAAGCTTTGGCACAAACAGGAGCTAATGTAATTTCTTTTGAAATTGATAAATCGTTAGAAAATATATTACAACATACATTAGAACCATATACTAATGTAAAAATAATTTTTGAAGATGTTTTAAAAGCTGATTTATATAAAATCTTAGATGGTAAGAATTGGAGTGTTGCAGCTAATTTACCGTATTATATAACTACACCTATTCTTTTATATTTAGTTCAATCCGATTTTCCGATATCCACATTTGTATTTATGATGCAAAAAGAAGTTGCAGAAAGGATTTCTGCAAAACCGGGGACAAAAGCATATGGTGCATTGTCTATAGCAGTTCAATTTTATTGTGAAGTTGAACATATTATGGATATACCTTCTACTGCATTTATACCAAGACCGGCTGTAACATCTACTATACTTAAAATGAAAAAGAGAGATAAACCTGCAGTTGAGGTGACTGATAAAAAATTATTTTTCAGATTGGTAAAAATGGGTTTCGGACAGAGACGAAAAGTTTTCACAAATGCTATGAAATCCGGTGGAATTCCTAAAGATATGATAAATGAAATTCTATTTAAAGCGGGTATAGACGGTAAAAGACGCGGGGAAACTTTTTCTATGGAAGAATATGCACGTTTGGCAAATGAGTGGAATAATTTGATAAAAATAAAAGAATGAGGAACCTCATTCTTTTATTTTGTTTAATTGACGATAGTGATTATACATTAATTTTATGATATAATTTATTACTAATATGTATATTTTTATATATTTGTTTTATAGGGAGGCCTTAATGAAAAAGAAGCTAACGATTTTTGCAATTGTAGCAGTTATTGTTTCTCTCATTTTTTTTGTGTATTGGAAATTTTTTACTCAGCATGATAAAAAAGTAGAATATGTTTTAGGTAATGTGACCAGGGGAGATATAGTATCAACGATTGATGCTACAGGTACAATTCAACCGGTAAACAGAGTTGATTTGTCAACGGTTTTATCCGGAACTTTGGAAAAAGTTATGGTAAAACAAAACGATTATGTAACAAAAGGTCAAGTGCTTGCAACTGTTTTTTCAAGAGGTATAGGTGATGCATTTCATCAAGCACAAAATACATTGATTAATAAAGAATCTTATTATAACAGAATGCAAAAGCTTTATGATGAAAATGCAATTTCACTGCAAGCGCTTGAAAATGCCAAATTGGATTATCTTAACAGTAAAGCTTTATATGAAAAAGCCAAAACCGATATGGATGAGACTGAAATTGTGGCACCTATAGACGGGTATGTAATAGGCGAACCTATGAAAGAGGGTACAACTTTATCACAAGGACTTTCGAGTCAAATGGTAATTATGACTATTGCAGATTTTTCTTCTATGAGAATAGAACTTTTAGTAGATGAAACGGATATAGGTTTGGTAAAAATCGGACAGTATGTAGAATTTACCGTAGATGCATATCCGGGGAAAATATTTCATGGAAAAGTTTCAGATATTTCACGGAAAGAAAAACAAAAAACGGGTGCTGCCGCAGCTGTAGTTCATTATACTGTTTATGTAGATGTTGATGATAACGATAAAGATGGATTGTATCCTTCTATGACGGCAAGAGCATCTATAAGAGGAAATGAGAATAAAAATGCTTTGAAAGTTCCGGTTACAGCTATAAGAAGTGACGTAAACGGTTCTTATGTATATAAACAATCGGGTAAAACTTTGGAAAAAGTATATGTAACAACCGGTTTAACATCTGAAACCGAAATTGAGATTTTGTCGGGGTTGGCTGAAAACGATAAAATTGTAGTAAGTGGAGTTGTAGAACAAGAAAAAACTGAAGTTTCAGCAAAAGAAAAAGTTGGACATCAGGGTAAATAATATGAATAACAAATGTAAAAATATCATTAAACTGGATAAAATTGAAAAGAAATATATTATAGGAACACAAGAAGTTTCCGTATTGAAAAATATTTGTATGTCTGTTTCTAATGGAGAGTTTTTATCTATTATGGGAGCATCAGGTACAGGAAAGTCTACATTGATGAACATTATGGGATGTTTGGACAAGCCTACATCAGGTTCATATTTGTTGGACGGTAATGAAGTATCTGATTTGTCTGAAGATGAATTGGCATATACACGTAACAGAAAAATAGGTTTTGTGTTTCAGGGATTTAATTTGTTACCCAGATTATCCGCTTTAAATAATGTTATATTGCCTACGGTTTATGGTGGTACATATAAGCAAGATAGAAAGGCTCGTGCAATTAAAATTTTAGAAGGATTAGGGTTAAAAGACAGAATACATCATATGCCTTCCGAATTGTCAGGAGGTCAAAAGCAGCGTGTAGCAATAGCACGTGCATTGATGAATGATCCGGCTATTATTATGGCAGACGAACCTACAGGTAATTTGGATAGTCGTTCAACTAAAGAAGTTATGGAAGTTTTTTCTCAATTAAATGAATTAGGTAAAACCTTGATTCTTGTTACTCATGAAGATGATGTTGCCGAATATGCAAAAAGACATATAATACTTTCGGACGGAGAGATTTATAAAGATATACGAGGATCTTTGTGATGAATAATATTTATGTTGAAAGTTTGTGGATGGCATGGGATGCAGTAAAAAGTAATAAATTACGTTCCTTGCTTACGATGCTTGGAATAATTATAGGAATTACTGCCGTGATTGTTTTGTTGGGATTGGGGTTTGGAATTCAAGACAGGATAGAAGGTAAAATTTCAGGACTCGGTTCAAATATAGTTGCAATACATCCGGGAAGCAGAAGTAAGTACGGTAGCGAAAGAACAGGGGCTTTGGAAAGCTTATCTTATAAAGATTATTTAGCTATAAAAAAGTTACCGAACATAAAAAATGCATCTCCGTTAGTGCATGGACAATATGTGGCTGTAAACGGTAATAAAAATTGGAATACCGATATATCGGGAGTTAATTCCGAATATATTACAATGACAGATCAAAAATTGATAGAAGGAAGACTTTGGACTGAAAAAGAATATGTTAATCGTGAAAGAGTAGTTGTTTTAGGTAAGACTGTGGCAAATAATCTTTTTGGAGAAATATCTCCGATAGGTAAAAAAATTCGTGTAAATAATATGCCGTTTACTGTTATAGGTGTTCTTGAACCTAAAGGTTTGTTATTCGGTTTTGATCAAGATGATCGTATTTTGGCTCCGTTCAGTACTGTACAGGAACGTATAGTTGGAATAGATTACTTAAATGCTATAGTTTTAACTTATTCATCTATAGAAGTTATGCCTCAAGTAGAAGTTGATGTAACAAATTTGCTTAGGGCAAAACATAGATTAATTGGAAGTGCAGACAATGATTTTACTATAATGAACTCAAGAGATTTAATGAATTTCTTGGGAGATACAACTCAAATGCTTACTTTATTTTTAGGAAGTATTGCAAGCATTTCGTTACTTGTAGGCGGAATAGGTATTATGAATATAATGCTTGTTTCTGTAACTGAACGCACAAGAGAAATCGGGATAAGAAAAGCTTTGGGGGCAACTTACAATATGATTGTTGCGCAATTTCTTATAGAAGCGATATTTATAAGTCTTTCAGGTGGAATTATAGGAATGATTTTAGGTGTAAGTGCAACCAAATTGGTGGGGTTGTTAACGGGGATAAAAACTGTAATTTATTTCGGTCCTATAATAGGTTCATTTATATTTTCGGTTGCTGTGGGATTGGTTTTCGGTCTTTATCCGGCACAAAAAGCTGCAAAATTAAATCCTATAGATGCATTACACTATGAATAAAAGAAGGAATGAAAGTTTCCTTCTTTTTTATATGGACAATTTTCTGTTATAATAATTTGTAATTGATATTGATATGAGGAGGAAAATATGGATTTTTCTATTACACTCGAACAACGTGAACTTATAGATTTGGCAAGAAATATTTCAGAAAACGAAATAGCGCCACGTGCTTTGGAAATTGATAAAACAGGTAAAATGGATTCTGCATTATTGGACATATTGAAAAAAACAGGTATGACAGCTTTGGCAATTCCTAAAGAATATGGAGGTGCCGGGCTCGATTTATTAACCGTTTCAATGATTACTGAAGAATTAAGCAAAGGTTGTGCAGGTGTTGCAACTATTTGTATGGCTAATGCCTTAGCAAGTTATCCTGTTTTAATTGCAGGTACTGAAGAACAAAAAAGCAGTTTTTGTAATTTTATTAATAATGGTGGAATTGCCGCTTTTGCACTTACAGAACCAGGCGCGGGTTCCGATGCGGGTGCAGTAGCCTGTCATGCTCAAAAAGTGGATGGTGGGTATATACTGAACGGTACGAAATGTTTTATAACAAACGGTTCGATTGCCGAAAAAATAGTAGTATTTACAAATACAAAAAAAACCGGAGGAATTAGAGGGTTAACGGCATTTATTGTAGATTCAAATTCAAAAGGTGTATCTATAGGTAAAGAAGAAGATAAAATGGGTATACGTGCATCTACAACATCTGAAATTATATTTGAAGATTGTTTTGTTCCTGAATCTTCGAGATTGGGACGTGAAGGTATGGGATTTAAAATTGCAATGAAAACACTTGAAAAATCTCGTCCTGTTGTAGGCGCATTATCTGTAGGTATTGCACAAGCATCATTGGAATCTGCAGTTCGTTATGCACATCAGAGAAAACAATTCGGTAGTAAAATATCATCATTTGAAATGGTGCAAGATATGATTGCGGATATGGTTATAAAAACCGAATCGGCAAGAGCATTGGTACAAAAAGCATGCTGGATGCTTGATAATGATATGCCGTCAAAAGGAATTTTTTCACCTATGGCCAAAGCTTATGCATCTGATGTAGCGATGGAAGTAAGCACAATATCGGTGCAAGTTATGGGTGGAAACGGATATTCAAAAGAAAATCCCAATGAAAAATATATGCGTGATGCAAAAGTTATGCAAATTTATGAAGGAACAAATCAAGTTCAAAAGATAGTAATTGCAAATGGAGTAAGATATTGATATAATACAGAAAAGCAATGATGAAGACGTGATTTGAGTCGGTATTCGCAAAGGGATTCGGCGATAGTGGGACGCCGGAGGAATATTTCAAATCTATTCACTTCTGAGTATTTATTTGAAAATAAGTAGAATAAACGGTTGGCTGCGTTACAAGCTTAAGAGTACAAAGTAGGGTGGTACCGCGGATATTATTCGCCCCTTTTAGGGGCGTTTTTTTATTTCTTAAATTTTTCGGGAGGAAAGGAAATGGACAAAAAATTAATTGAAGAGCTGACAAAGAAAGCTGAAGAATTATCAAGTAAAACCAAGCAGCTCGGTGAAAGCGATTCATATTCTTCTGTTAGAGCTGAAATATCCGATGTTCTTTCAAAAATAAAAAAATTATCGGATGAAGAAAAAAATAGTTTAACCGATGTTGCAAATGAATTGCACTTAAATCTTTTGGAGTCTTTAAAGAAAGACTTAAATAAAATGCAAAATGATGCAAAGCTGAAAATAATAAAATGTATAGGTGAAAAAGAGCTTCAAGAAATAAGAGTTTCTTTTTTAGGTAAAAAGGGTAAACTTACTTCTATACTTCGCAGTATGAAAGATTTAAGAGGGGGAGAACGTCCCGTTATTGGATCAATTGCAAATGAAGTAAGAGAAATGATTGAAAGCTTGGAAAAAAATAAAGTTCAAGAATTGAAACAGCAAAGATTGAAAGCACGAATTGAAAAGGAAACTGTAGATATTACTTTACCTGCAAGACATCATAAAATAGGTCATATCCATCCACTGAATAAAGCTATGCGATTAATAATGGATACATTCATTCGTATGGGTTATTCTGTAGAAGAAGGACCTGAAATTGAAAAAGATTACTATAATTTTTATTGTTTGAATTTGCCAAAAGATCATCCGGCACGTGATATGCAAGATTCTTTCTATATAACACCGGACATTCTTTTAAGAACACATACATCTCCCGTTCAAGCCAGAACAATGCAAAGTCATGAACCGAACAGTCCGATAAGAATGATTGCGGCAGGCAAAGTGTTCCGTTGGGATAATGATGCAACACATTCACCTGTATTTCATCAAGTAGAAGGGTTGGTAGTTGATAAAGGAATTTCTTTTGCAGATTTAAAAGGAACATTGGAAGTATTCCTTAAAAATTTATTCGGTTCAGATACACGAATTCGCTTCCGTGCAAGTTATTTCCCGTTTACAGAACCGAGTGCTGAAGTAGATATTGCATTTTCAACGAAAAATGATGAACCGGATTGGTTGGAAATTTTAGGTTGCGGAATGGTTCATCCAAATGTTTTGAGATTGAATGGTTATGATCCTGAAAAAGTGAGCGGATTTGCATTTGGTATGGGTATAGAACGTATAGCAATGTTGTTATATGGAATTGATGATTTGAGACTGTTCTATGAAAATGATATGAGATTCTTGAAACAATTTTAATAAGGGGGATATATAAATGAACGTTTCTTTAAAATGGCTTGCAACTCTTGTTGATATACAAGGGATAAATGCAGAAGATATGGCTGAGACATTAACTGTAGACGGGATTCCTGTTGAACATGTAGTATATCCTGCTAAAGGTATAAGTAATGTGAAAACGGGTAAAATATTAGAAATAGAAAAACATCCTGATGCAAATAAATTAGTTGTTTGTCAATTGGATATCGGTGAAAAAGATACTATACAAATAGTAACAGGAGCCTCGAATGTAAAGGTTGGTCAAATTGTTCCCGTGGCTTTGCACGGTGCACATTTACCTGCCAAACATGATGCAAGCAAACCCGGAGGATTGGCAAAAGGCGATATAAAAATAAAAAAATCCAAACTAAGAGGTGTACAATCTGATGGAATGATGTGTTCCGTTGGGGAATTGGGGCTTGACAGCAATTTATTTGTAGGAGTGGAATCTGAAGGCATTATGATATTGCCTGAATCTACACCTATAGGAATAGATTTTACAACTTTGTATGATTTGGATGATGTAATTTATGAAATGGAGCTTACTGCAAATCGTGCAGATTGCTTCAGTATGATAGGAATGGCAAGAGAAGTCGGAGCTATTTTTAAAAGAAAAGTTAATTTACCTGAAATATCTATTGAAGAAAAAGGTGAAACTATTAAAGGCAGAGCAGATTTGGTAATTGAAAATCCGGAATATTGCTCTAGATTCGGTTTAAGACTTATTGAAAATGTAAAAATAGGCAGATCACCTGAATGGATAGAAAACAGATTGCGCAGCAACGGTATAAGACCTATTAATAATGTTGTAGATGCTGCAAATTATGTAATGCTTGAAATGGGGCAACCGTTGCATACGTATGATTATGATAAAATAAGCGGACATTCATTAACTTGCAGACATGCAAAAAAAGATGAAGTGATTATTACTCTTGATGAAAAAGAAAGAAAATTATTACCGACAGATTTAGTTATAGCAGATGAAAAAGGTCCGGTTTGTATTGCAGGGGTAATGGGTGGATTAGATTCTGAAGTAACAAATAAAACAAAAAACATTTTGTTGGAATCTGCAGTTTTTGACAGTGCATCAATTCGTAGAACATCTCGTAGATTAGGACTAAGATCTGAAGCATCCGGACGGTATGAAAAAGGAGTAAATCCTGAAGCGTCTTTAGATGCCTTAAACAGATTCTGTCAAATTCTTTTGGAACAAAATGCATGTACTGTTGCAAGAGACATATTGGATTTGTATCCGGTTCCGAAGGAAAAGCAAACGGTAATTACAACTGTAGAAGAGATAAATAAATATATCGGGATGAATATTCCGAAAGAAACAATAATTGATATATTGACACGTTTAAGTTTTACTGTTCAAGAAAAAGAAAATAAATTAAAAGTGGAAGTGCCTTTATTCAGATTGGATATAGAATCAGGAATGCCGGATTTGGCTGAAGAAGTTGCACGAGTATACGGATATTCAAAAATACCGAATACAACACCGTGGAGTGCAATTGTTAAAGGTCGAATGACAAAAGAGCTGGAAACTCTTATAAAAGTACAAAACAGTTTGATAGAAAACGGAATGACTGAAACTTTAACATATAGTTTTATGCACAAGAATGCATTAAAGTTATTGAATTACACTGAAAAAGATTTTGTAAATAAAGCAATTCCGATTATAAATCCTATATCTGAAGAATACCCTGTTATGAGAACGACATTACTTCCGGGGCTTTTCAGAACATTGAAATATAATTTATCACAGAAAAATAATAATTTAGCAATTTTCGAAACAGGTAAAGTATATTATCCGAAAGAATTACCGTTGAAAGAATTGCCCGAAGAAGTTGTAATGATATCAGGACTTTTGTGCGGAAATACCGAAAATGAAGGTTATCCTAACGAAGTAAAAAAATATGATTTCTATGATATAAAAGCAATTGTTGAAAATGTTCTTAGTAATATAGGTATAAAGAATTATGAAATAAGACGTTCGTCACATCCTACTCTTCATCCCGGTATTTCAGCAGAATTTGTAAAAGATGGTTGTGTATTGGCAATTTTCGGTGAAATTCATCCTAATGTACTTGATGTTCTTAACATTAAAGAAAAAGTTTTCGGCTTTATTATGGAACTCAAGAATTTGGATAAATATGCCGATGAAAAAATTATTTATAGTAAAATTGCAAAATATCCTGCAGTAGAACGTGATTTGGCAATAACAGTACCGGTATCAAAATCCAATAACTACGTTGAAAATATTATTTGTAAGGCCGCAGGTAAATATTTGGAAAGTTTAAAATTGTTTGATTTATATCAAGGTGAACAAATTAAATCCGGTTATAAGAGTATGGCATATTCTTTAAAATTCAGGCTTAAAGACAGAACTTTAACGGATGAAGAAGTAAATCAATGGATAAACAAAATAATTGAAGAACTTTCAAAAGAAGATATTTCATTACGTGAATAACTTAATAAAAAATAATATCGGAGTAAGAAATTTCTTACTCCGATATTATTTTCTTGATTTTTTTATGTTGATTATATTAACTACTTTTTTGCCGGCTTTATTTATTTTTCTTCCTGTATTTTTTATTTTATGCATTGTGGTGGATTTTGTATTTGTTTTAGGTTTCATATCTAAAGGTAAATTAAAATTGCCTCTTTTAACCGTTGTTGCACGAATTTGTTCAGGAGATAAAGCAGCACGGAAAATCTTCATTGCTTTAGATGGTAATAAATCTTTATTGAAAAGATATATATCTATAGATGCATAATTTAAAAAAGGATATATCCTCAAAGAAATATAAGATTGATTTCCGTAAACTATTGCAAGTAAATCTGTATCTGTTTGCAGAATGAAGTTTTTTATAATTTCCATGTTTATATCTTCAGCTGCTTTTGTAAGTGTAGCGATTATTTGATCTTGCTGCATTAAATTTTCAAAGTTGCAGCGATAACAATCAATTAGTAATTGTTTACCTATATATTGTTTCATATTTTTTCCTTTGTTTTTTATTTTTCATTATAACAATTATAAGATTAAAAATCTACTAATTATCGATAAAGATGGAACTTTTCAGTCATTTGAAAAAAGTATTTCAATTACGGTATTGAAAGCTGAAAAAAATATTGATATTTTAATATATATGCGATTTAATTATTTCAAATAAAGAATTTAGTAAGGATGATAATAATGGTAATAAAATATGAATTGATTGCAAAAGATGAACATACCGGAGCACGTGCAGGTTTATTACATACTCCGCATGGAACATTTAAGACTCCGATGTTTATGCCGGTCGGAACACAAGCGACTGTAAAGACATTGACACCTCATGAACTTAAAGAAATGGGAGCGCAAATTATTTTAAGTAATACATACCATTTATTTTTAAGGCCGGGAACCGAGCTTATAAAAGAAGCAGGTGAATTGCATTCTTTTATGAATTGGGATGGAGGCATTTTGACCGATAGCGGTGGATTTCAAGTTTTCAGTTTAGGGAAAATGCGAAAAATTACTGAAAAAGGAGTATATTTCAGATCACATTTGGACGGTTCAAAAAGATTTCTTTCTCCTGAAGTTGCTGCACATGCGCAAGAAAATTTAGGTAGTGATATAGCGATGGCTCTTGATGAATGCATTCCGTATCCTGCAGATTATGAATATAGCAAAAAATCTACAGAACGAACCACAAGATGGGCGGAACGTTTTGTAAAAGCACATACAAGAACCGATAGAGGAATGTTCGGTATAATTCAAGGAGGAATGTATAAGGATTTAAGAAAGCAAAGTGCAGATGAAATTTGCGGATTGCCTTTTGACGGAATTGCAATCGGAGGACTTTCTGTAGGCGAGCCGTTAGATTTGATGTATGAAATATTGGAATATACAACACAATTTATACCTGAAAACAAAGTAAGATACTTAATGGGAGTAGGTACACCCGATTGTCTTGTTGAAGGCGTTGCACGTGGTGTTGATATGTTTGATTGTGTATATCCTACACGTGTTGCGCGTAACGGAATGGCAATGGTAAAATCCGGCAGAATGAACATGAAAAATAAAAAATATGAAAAAGATTTTTTACCGTTGGATATAACATGCGGATGTTACACATGTAAAAATTTTACCCGTTCCTATATACGCCATTTGTATAAAGCGGAAGAAATATTGGCATTTAGATTGGTAACAATACATAATTTATATTTTTTATTACAATTTATGCGTGATATGAGAGATTCGATTATTAATGGAAGTTTTGTTGATTTTATGAAAAATTTTAAAGAAAATTATGTAAGATGAAATAAAATAAAGACAAAGTAAAAAAGCTATGATACAATAAGTCTATAATTAAATCTCAGGAGGTGAATGTTTTGGAAGATATTACCGCCATTGTAACCAGATTTTGGCCATTTGTTTTAGTTTTGGCATTTATTTATTTCTTTATGTACAGACCGCAGAAAAAGAGACAAAACGAAAGAGATGTTTTCTTAAACTCTTTGAAAAAGGGTGATGAAATTATTACTTTCGGTGGGGTTTATGGTATTATAAAGTCAATAAGAGATAAATATGTTGAACTTGAAATAGCGCATAAAATAGTTGTTCGTGTTGATAAGCAAGGTATTGCACAATTCAGTAAATCGAACAATAAAAGTAATGTGAAAACAAAATCTGCTGAACCGGTTGAAGTAGTAGAAGAAATAGTTGAAGTCGATAATCCTGAAGATGTCGGAACTGAAATTATTGAAGAAGTGGAAAATAATAATGCCAAATCAAAAAAAGAGGAAAATAAGTGATGCAACCCGATGCTGATATTTCTCTTTACAAGAAGGAATTGCGTAAGAGGATGCTCGCCAAAAGGCGAGCTCTTTCTGTTATAAATACTAAAACAAAAAACGGAAAATTTTTTAGTAAATATATAAAAGAACTTGATATTTACAAGAAATCGTCAAAAATTTTAGCTTATTTAGCTATGAAAGGCGAGCCGGATTTGGATGAATTTATCAGATATGCTTTAATTGATGGGAAATCAGTATATGTACCTGTTTGTGTTGATAAACAAAATATGTTTGCAGCACGTATTAATTCTTTTGAAGATTTGGAAATTGGAATGTATGATATTCGTACATTGTCGTATCCATATGAAATTGCAAAACCGGATGAAATTGATTTGGTATTAATTCCATCTGTTGCTTGTGACTTAAGAGGTAACAGGTTAGGCATGGGAAAAGGATATTATGACAGATATTTGACTGAAATACCTTATAAAAAACGTATAGCGGTTATTTGGAGTTTTCAAGTAATAGATAATGTACCTATTGATAAATTCGATAGAAAAGTAAGTAAAATAATAACTGAAAAAGGTGAAATTTTGTAAAGGAGTTGAAATTTTGGAACAGAAAAAATTAATTCCGATAAAAAAAGGAGCGTTGGCTCGATTTTTCGGAGTTATAATTGTAATAATTGCGGTGTTTGCTTTTACTGTAGGTCGGCTCGCCGGAAATATAAGACAGGGACTTGATTTACAAGGCGGAACACATATAGTTATGCAAGCGGAAGATACACCGCAGAATAAAGTTACAAATGAAGCTATAGGGCAAGTAATCAATATTATGCAAAAGCGTATAAATGAAATGGGACTAACGGAACCCATAATTCAGCGTGAAGGCGGAAATAGAATAATAATTGAATTGCCCGGTGAAAAAGATCCTAAAAAAGCTATTGAAACTATAGGTAAAACTGCTGTTTTGGAGTTTAAAGATGAAGATGGTAATGTAAAACTTACCGGTGAAGATTTAAAAAATGCAAAAGAACAGGTAGGACAAAATAAATCTCCACTTGTAGCACTGGAATTTACAGAAAACGGAGCAACTAAATTTGCAAATCTTACGGCTGCAAATATCGGAAGACACATAGGCATATATCTTGATGGAGAAATGCTTACAAATCCTGTAGTTAATGAAGCAATTACCGGAGGATCTGCAGTTATATCAGGACAAAGAACTCTTGAAGAAGCAAAAGATTTGGCAATTTTATTAAGAAGCGGTGCTTTGCCTGTTAAAATGTCTGTCTTGGAAGTAAGAACCGTAGGACCGTCTTTAGGACAAGATTCAAAAGATAAATCTGTAACTGCATTTACTATAGGATTATCCTTAATTGTTTTATTTATGTTATGCATGTATCGTGTTGCAGGATTTGTGGCGAATGTAGCACTGCTTGTTTATGTACTTATTTTGCTTGGAATATTAAGTTTATTAAATGCAACATTAACGCTACCGAGTATTGCAGGTGTTATTCTTTCTATAGGTATGGCTGTAGATGCAAATATACTTATTTTTGAAAGATTTAAAGAAGAAATCGAAAGCGGAAAAGTTTTAAGAATGGCTATTCACTCAGGCTTTAAGAGAGCTTTTACTACAATTTTTGATGCTAATATGACAGTAATCATAACTTCGTGTATATTGTTCTTTTTAGGAAGTGGAACTGTAAAGGGGTTTGCTTTTTCGTTAGGATTGGGTGTAGCCATATCAATGTTTACTGCAATAACTGTAAGTCGTACTTTATTGATGATGCTTATAGATGCGTCTTGGATTCATAATCCCTGGTGGTTTGGTGGAAAGAGGGGTTATGAAAAATGAGCAATTTCAATGTAATAAAACACTCTAAAATATGGTTTACGATTTCCGGAATATTGGTAATATTGTCTTTTATTGCGATATTTATGTTTAAATTTAATTTCGGTATAGATTTTACCGGAGGAACAATTTTAGATTTGGAATTTAAGCAAAATGTTACGGTTCAACAAGTAAGAGAAGAATTGCGGAATAATGATTTGGAAACAAGCACAATTCAACTTCTTGGAGATGGACATGAAGATTCCGGTAAAAATGTAATGATTCGTACAAAAAATCTTTCATCTGAAGAATCCCAAAAAGTAATTGAAAATATAAAAAAGGGAATCGGAGATGTTGATGTTAAACGTATGGAAACAGTAGGTGCTGTAATAGGATCCGAAGTTACAGAAAATACACTTTTAAATGTAGGATTTTCATTCCTGGCCATGATAATTTATATGACGGTAAGATTTGAACATAAAATTGCAATTTCATCAATAATTGCTATTTGTCATGATATACTCATGGTTTTAGGTGCTTTTGCAATATTTCATTTAGAAGTAGATGCCTCATTTTTGGCTGCGGTATTAACAGTTTTAGGATATTCGATGAATGAATCGGTAGTTATTTTCGATCGTATTCGTGAAAATATTCATACACATAAAAGAACTGACAGTTTCGCAAAATTGGCAAATGACTCTATACATCAGACTATTCACAGAAGTATGTATACACTTTCAACAGTTTTATTTGCAACAGGTGCATTATATTTCTTTGGTGGGGACACAACAAAAAACTTTGCATTGGTAATGTTGATAGGGTTTATCTCCGGAGCTTATTCATCAGTATGTATCGCTACATCTTTATGGGTAAAATGGCATGAACGTGTAGCTAATAAATAATTAAAAGCCGAAGATTTTATCTTCGGCTTTTAATGCAAAACGTGATAAAATATAAATATTGGAGGTATATATGGATAGACAACTTTCTATAGAATTTGTAAGAGTAACAGAGCAAGCTGCACTTAGAAGTGCAAAACTTATGGGAAGAGGAGATAAAGAAGGTGCAGATCAAGCGGCCGTTGACGGAATGCATCAGCAATTTGCGATGATACCTATTTCGGGGACAGTTGTTATCGGCGAAGGTGAAATGGATGAAGCACCTATGCTTTATATAGGTGAAAAATTAGGTAAAGGTGGAGAAGAAGTAGATATTGCCGTAGATCCTGTTGAAGGTACAAATTTAGTGGCAAAAGGGAAACAGGGAGCAATAGCTGTACTTGCCATAGCACCGAAGGGATGTCTGCTTCATGCACCCGACATGTACATGCAAAAAATTTGTGTAGGACCACGTGCAAAAGGATGTATAGATATAAATGTATCTATAACTGAGAATCTAACTAATGTAGCAAATGCTATGAAAAGAAAAATTTCAGATTTAGCAGTGGTTATTTTAGATAGAGAACGTCATGCAGGAATTATAAATGAAGCAAGAAAAGCAGGTGCAAGAATATGTCTTATATCAGATGGTGATGTAGCACCTTCAGTTGAGTGCGGAATACAAGGCAGCGGTATACATATGGCAGTAGGTATCGGAGGCGCACCGGAAGGAGTATTGGCAGCTGTAGGCTTAAAATGTTTAGGTGGAGATATGCAAGCAAAATTAATTCCACAAAATGAAGAACAAATTAAACGAATGCATGCAATGGGAATTAAAGATGTAAATAAAGTTTTATATATGGACGATTTGGTAAAAGGTGATGATTGCATATTTACCGAAACTGCAATAACGGATTGCTTTACTATGAAAGGTGTAAAATATTTCGAAGGTGGGGCAAAAACAAGTACGTTGGTACTTAGATATAAAACAGGAACCGTAAGATTTATTGAAACTGTACATAGATTTGGAAGTTCAAAAACTGAAGTTATTTTATAACTGCAAATTTACAATAAAATTACTCTGGAGTTTAAATTGTTAGACTTTCAGGGTAATTTTATTGTATTTATTTACATAAAATATAAATATAAAATTGTTGTAACATAAACTGTTCTGATTTATAATCTAAAGGCAGCACGTTTATATTTAAATAATATTTACAATAGGAGAAAATATGAGTGAAATTTTTGATTGGATATATTCGATAGTTGTTGCCGTTTTTTTAGCTATGTTGATACATATATTCGTATTTGTTCCGACAAAAGTCGACGGGCAATCAATGTATCCTACTTTACATGACGGACAATATTTAATTGTATCTAAAATAGGTCATGTTTTTAGAAATGTTCCGAATTATGGAGAAATAGTAATTATAGACAGCAGAACCGAACGACCACGTTCATGGTTGGATGATATACAAGAACCTATGAAAAATTATCTTTCTATTTTTGATAAAAACCAAGCAAGTCACGTTGTATGGGTGAAAAGAGTAATCGGTAAAGCAGGTGACAAACTTGAATTTCATAACGGGCATGTATATCGAAACGGAAATTTACTTGAAGAAACTTATATAAATGAACCTATGGAATTTACTATGGAAGGAAGTTATACAGTTCCCAAAGATTGTGTTTTTGTTATGGGTGATAACAGAAATCATAGCAGTGACAGCAGATTTATAGGTGCAGTTCCCGTAGATCATGTACTTGGAACGTTATTATGTTCTTTGTGATTTATACAGACGTTTACAATGAGTATGTTATAATTAAATTTATATAATTGTATGAGGTATTTAAATGGCACATTGCAATGAAAATTTTTTAAATTTACAAGGCGCTTATTTATTTGAAAAAATAAGGAAAAAACAAGAACTTTATAAAGCCGGAAATCCTGAAGCTCAAATAATTTCTCTTGGTATCGGAGATGTTACGCAACCTTTGATACCTGCTGTAGTTGAAGCTATGACAAAAGCTGTTTCAGAAATGGGTGTTAAGGAAACTTTTAGAGGCTATGGACCTGAACAAGGATATGTTTTTTTAAGAAAAGCAATTGTAGAAAATGATTTTAAAAAGCGTGGATGCAATATAGATATTGATGAAATATTTGTAAGTGACGGGGCAAAATGTGATATAGGTAACATTCAAGAAATTTTTTCAATTAAAGATACAGTAGCCGTAAGCGATCCCGTATATCCGGTATATGTGGATAGCAATGTAATGGCAGGTAGATCCGGGAAGTTTGTTAATTCAGGATTTTCAAAAATAGAATATTTGGAATGCTTTGAAGAATGTGATTTTAAATCATTATTACCTTCACATGATCCGATGCTTATTTATATTTGTTCTCCGAATAATCCGACAGGTGCGACACTAAACAAAAAAGAATTGAAGCTGTGGGTTAAATATGCAAAACAAACGGGCTCTGTTATTTTATTTGACTCTGCATATGAAGCTTTTATTACCGAAGACAATATTCCTCACAGTATCTATGAAGTAGAAGGCGCAGAAGAAGTTGCGATAGAATTCAGATCTTACTCTAAAACTGCCGGTTTTACAGGAGTAAGATGTGGATATACTGTTGTTCCTAAAGCGTTGAAATTAGAAACAATAAAAGGAGAAAAGGTGAGTGCAAATGAACTTTGGCATAGAAGACAAAGTTCAAAATATAACGGTTGTTCATATATAGTTCAGCGTGGGGCAGAAGCTATATATTCAGAAGAAGGAAAGAAACAAATTCAACAAACTTTAGACATTTATAAGAAAAACTCAAATACTATTTTGAACGGAATTAAAGCAATAGGATTGAATGCATCCGGAGGTGTAAACAGTCCATATATTTGGGTTTCCGTGCCTTGTGGAATGAACAGTTGGGAATTTTTTGATTTTATTCTTGAAAAAGCACAAGTCGTATGTACGCCGGGTGCAGGATTCGGACCTTGCGGGGAAGGATACATAAGATTGACTGCTTTTAATACTCCGGAAAAAACAGAAGAAGCTATGAATAGATTAAAATCGGTATTGAATTGCAGAGGATGAAAAATGAGTACAAATTTACAAATCGGAATCGTGGGTTTACCAAATGTCGGTAAAAGTACATTGTTTAATGCTATAACAAAAGCCGGTGCAGAAGCCGCAAATTTTCCTTTTTGCACCATTGAGCCGAATGTAGGTGTTGTAGAAGTTCCGGATGAAAGAATTTATAAGTTGGCAAAACTTTTTAATCCGAAAAAATTAACACCTGCATTTACTCGTTTTGTTGATATTGCCGGATTAGTGGCGGGAGCATCTAAAGGTGAAGGATTAGGAAATCAATTTTTAAGTCATATAAGAGAAACTGATGCTATAGCCCATGTAGTAAGATGCTTTGCCGACAGTAACATAACACATGTAGAAGGCACAATAGATCCTGTACGTGATATGGGGATTATTAATACTGAACTTTGCTTGGCAGATTTGGATACCGTATCAAAAAGAAAAATTAAAGCTGAAAAACTTGCGAAATCCGGAAATAAAGAAGCTAAGATGCTGATTGAATTACTTGATAAAATATATGAATCTTTACAAGAAGGTATTTCAGCAAGAGCTTTAGCATTGAATGAAGACGAATTAAAAATGATAAAAGAATTAAATTTGTTAACATTGAAGCCCATGCTTTATGTATTGAATATTTCAGAAGATGATATATCAAATCCGCTTTCCAATGAATTTGTAAAAATTGCAATAAGTGAAGCAGAAAAAGAGAATGCGAAATGGGTAACAATATCTGCAGGAATAGAGCAAGAAGTTTCAGAATTGGATAAAGAAGAAGCAAAAATCTTTTTGGAAGATTTAGGAGAAAAAGAGCCAGGACTTAACAGATTAATCAGAAGTGCATATTCTATGTTGGGTTTGATTAATTTCTTTACTGTAGGAGAGGATGAATGTCGTTCATGGACTGTAAAATCAGGAACGAAAGCTCCAAATGCAGCCGGTAAAATTCATACAGATATTGAAAGAGGTTTTATAAAAGCGGAAATAATTTCATACGATGAAATGATGAAATGCGGTTCTTTTGCAGTTGCAAGAGATAAAGGACTTTTAAGAATTGAAGGTAAAGAATATATTATTAAAGATGGAGATATTGCATATTTCAGATTTAATGTGTAGTTTAAAAAATGTTGTACAAATATATGTACAACATTTTTTTAGATTTATGGATTCTTAATATCAAACGAATGATTTTTAAAGCAAATAATTGCTTTATATATTTTAATATTGATTTAAAATAAACATATTTTAATTAAATACAATATAAAGTTATAGAGGGTTAATACAGAATTTGGATAAAGGCATGAAAGGTACACAAAGTCTTTACTCACTTATGACCGCATAAGGAGATCAACGAGATATAGACAACTTTGTGAGAACACTCCTGTTAAGTACTTGGGTAGGAATGACATACATGACAGGACTGATACACTCGGCAACAAAAGACACCATACCGAAGCAAAAGAAAAAGAAGAAAGAAACAACACGTAAAACATATACAAGAAACAAAGCATCGGCAATAGACAGCATACTGGGCAAATAAAGGAGGAAAAGACATGAAAAAAGAAAGCTTTAAAGATAAGTTTTTTGATAGATTAGGTATTCTTTTCTTTACGACTGTATGGATTATAGTTATAGCCTATTGTATACTTACTTGGAAGTGGTAAAATAAAATAACAAAGATAGAGAGGTAGAGAAACAAAAACTCTACTTCTCTTTTATTTCTGCACGAAAGGAATATAAATGATTGGAGAAAGAAAAGCATAAATAACCTATAAAGGCAGAAAACGTATAATTTTCTATTTGACTACTTATAAAAGCATTTATTGAATAACAATTATAAATGAACAAAGAAAATAATACTTTTTGCAATATTATGAAATATATGAACAATATATGGATAAAGGGAATTAATATCAGTTATAAAAACAGAATATTTTATAATTTTCAGAAAGTTTTATAATAAAATGGTTTCTATGATAAGATAAATTTCATATCCATAAAAATATGTAATAATACCTCCTATGGTCAAGAAGGGGATAAAAGGAATATTTTTTTTAAAATGTTTTTTGCATATAAGAAAATATAAAAATATAAAAATTAAAGAAGAAAATGCAGATATCCATAAAAAAATTAAAATATATTTCGGATTAAGCCATAAGGATAACGCAAGAGAGAAAATAACATCTCCTGCGCCGAATCCTTTTTTGAATAAAAAATAAATAATCAAGTAAAAAACTCCTGTTAATATAAAAGACAGGAGTGAATATTTTATATGAGAAAAGATAAAAGCATGAAAAAGCCCGCAGATTCCTATGGATAAACTCCAAGAGTCGGAAATCAATGAGCTTTTTAAATCTTCGTATGCTCCAAAAATTGCAGGAATAATCCAACCATATGATAAAAAGGTAAAATTATTCAAAATAAAGCAAGGAAGAACGGATAGAAAATATAATAACGGTATAATAAGTTCTATTTTTAAAAATTTTTTCATTATGAAGTCATGTTTCTGGATGAATATTTTTTATTTTTAAAAGTATAAGATGCTTCACCTTTTGCAGCATCCCATGAATAAGAATCATTTTCAACAGGAGGCTTAGGAATAGATTGTAAGTATGAATCGGAAGCATTTTCATTTACCAGAGCAGATAATTTTGCTGGGTAAGAACCTTTATCCATATAATACATTTCAGAAGCAACACCTATTGCTTGTAAATCGGATTGTATGCGCGCAATTTTTGCACGATCAGTCATACCGATAAAATTCGGAATTGCAATTGCTGCAAGAATACCTATTATTACAACAACGATAAGTATTTCTAAAAATGTGAAACCTTTTCTTTTTCGTAATTGAATTCCGGCAATATTCATAAATTCCTCCTTTATAAATAGATAAAATTTAAATTGTTTAATTTTAATGTATCATGGTAATGCATAAAAATCAATTAAAAGTGCATAAAAATCATTGTAATTAATTTCTAATTATGTTTAATGTCGATAGGGAAAACAATAATCCATAATTGCAATTATAATAAGAGTGATAACATTTTTAATTCATGGTTATGTATGGTAAAAAATGTTATAATAAGTTTGATTTTAGTTTTGAGCGTATTGAACAAATTTATGATAAGGATGTGTAAATATGAAAATAAATGAGGAAGAAATAAAAAAAATAGCATTTCTTTCAAGATTGGAATTTGATAATAAAGATTTAGAAAAAATGAATGATTCCATGAACAGTATTTTGACACATATGGAAGAACTTAAACAGTATGATACTGAAGGTGTAGTACCTACGGCACATGCTGTAGAACAATTTAATGTAACTAGAAAAGATATCCCTCATGAATCACTTTCAAATGAAGAAGCATTGTCCAATGCTCCTGAAAGAGAAGATGGATATTTTAAAGTTCCTAAAATTATATAGGAGGTGCCGTGGTGAGTCAGTATACAATTCATGAATTACATAAAAAACTTGTAAATAAAGATATATCTGCTGTTGAATTAACTAAAAAAATGATTGCCAACAGAAATAATGTTGATGGAAAAATTCATGCATTTTTATCAACTAATGATGAGCGTACATTGCAAGCGGCAGAAAGAGTTGATAATAAAATAAAGTCCGGAGAAGTTATATCAGAAATCGCGGGTATTCCCGGAGCAATAAAAGATAATATATGCACTAAGGGATTACCATGTACAGCAGCATCTAAAATGCTTGAGAATTTTATTCCACCGTATAATGCAACAGTTATTGAACAGTTGGAAAAACAAGATTATGTTTCTTTAGGAAAAACAAATTTAGATGAATTTGCTATGGGAAGCAGTACCGAAAATTCAGCATTTGGAAAAACATTAAATCCTTTAAATACGGAATATGTACCTGGAGGCTCTTCCGGTGGAAGTGCAGCTGCCGTAGCTGCGAATGAAGTTGTTTGGGCTTTAGGTTCGGATACCGGTGGTTCTGTAAGACAACCAGCTTCTTTTACAGGATTGGTAGGATTAAAGCCTACATACGGATTGGTATCAAGATATGGACTTTTGGCATTCGCATCTTCTTTGGACCAAATTGGACCTATTACTAAAGATGTAACTGATGCTGCAATAGTTTTGAATTCTATTGCAGCATATGATAAAAAAGATTCTACTTCTATACCGCAAGAAAAGAAAGATTATAAAAAAGCATTAATTTCAGATGTTAAGGGACTTCGCATAGGAGTTGCAAAAGAATTTTTCGGAAAAGGTATTAAAGAAGAAACTAAAGAAGCTATAAAAAAAGCGTTGAGTTTTTATGAAAAAGAAGGCGCTGAAATAGTGGACATTTCATTACCTCATATTTCAGCTTGTGTTTCAATTTATTATATTATTGCGCCTGCTGAAGCAAGTTCAAATCTTTCCCGTTATGACGGAGTTGGTTACGGATACCGTAAGCCGGGAAAAAATTTGATTGAAATGTATATAAATACTCGTAGCAGCGGTTTCGGTGAAGAAGTAAAACGTCGTATTATGCTTGGAACATACGTACTTTCTGCAGGTTATTATGATGCGTTTTATTTAAAAGCTTTAAAAGTAAGAACCTTACTTAAAAATGAATTTGAAGAGGCATATAAAACTTGTGATGTTATAGTTGCACCGGCTGCAAGCGGAACAGCATTTAAGTTTGGAGCCTTTAAAGATCCGTTGTCATTGTATATGGAAGATATATGTACAGTACCGGCAAATTTAATAGGTGCACCGGCTATAAGTATTCCTGTCGGATACAAAGATGGTATGCCGTTGGGAATGCAACTTATAGGACCTACATTGGGAGAAGAAACAATTTTGAGAGCGGCATATACATTTGAACAAGCACATTTGGATTTAAATAAAACTACGAAAGGAGAGGCATAAGCATGAAATATGAGGCAGTTATCGGTCTTGAAGTTCATACAGAATTGAGAACCAATACAAAAATATTTTGCAGTTGTAAAACTTCTTTCGGTGCAGATCCTAATACTAATGTTTGTCCTGTTTGTTTGGGATTACCCGGAGTATTGCCGGTTTTGAATGAAAAGGTTTTGGAGTTTGCAGTTCGTGCGGGTTTGGCATTAAATTGTAAAATTGCAAGCTATAGTAAATTTGACAGAAAGAATTACTATTATCCGGACTTACCAAAAGATTTTCAAACGTCACAATTTGATTTACCTATTTGTGGCCCCGGATATTTAGATATAGAAGTTGAAGGTGTAAAAAAACGCATAAATATTACACGTGCACATATGGAAGAAGATGCAGGTAAGCTTGTACATCATGGAACATCTATTACCGATTCGGATTACTCATTGGTAGATTATAACAGAACAGGTACGCCATTATTGGAAATTGTATCCGAACCTGATATGAGGTCTGCTGAAGAAGCTGTTGCTTATATGGAAAAACTTCGTACAATTTTACAATATGTTGGGATTTCAGATTGCAAAATGGAAGAAGGAAGTTTGCGTTGCGATGCAAATATATCCGTAAGACCGGCAGGAACTACAAAACTTGGAACTAAAACTGAAATAAAAAATATTAATTCATTCCGTGGAGTAGGAAGAGCAATTGAATATGAAGCTATAAGGCAAGCAGAATTGCTTGAAGAAGGTGGAAAAGTTATTCAAGAAACAAGAACATGGGATGAAAAAGAAGGCATAACAAAGAGCATGCGCTCAAAGGAAGAGGCTAACGATTATCGTTATTTCCCTGAACCTGATTTGGTGCCGTTTACTGTAAGTGAAGAGTATATTGAAAACATCAATAGTACTTTACCTGAATTGCCTGATGTGAGAAAAGCAAGATACATTAAAGATTTCGGATTAAGTTCAGATGATGCTGAAATGATGACGAATAATAAATCATTGTCAGATTATTTTGAAGAGATTGTGAAAGCCGGAGCTGAGCCTAAAGCAACCGTTAATTGGCTTATGGGAGAATTTATGAGTCATTTATCGGATTCCGGTTTGGAAATTGAAGATACTCCTGTGACGGCAAAAGATTTAGCAGCGTTGTTGGATCTTATATCAAAGGGTGTTATCTCAGGTAAAATTGCAAAACAAGTATTTAAAGAAATGTGGGAAACACATAAAGAACCCGCACTTATTGTAAAGGAAAAGGGACTTGTTCAAATTAGTGATACAAGTGCTTTAGAATCCATAGTAGATGATGTAATTTTAAAAAATCCTCAATCTGTAGATGACTTCAAGCAAGGAAAGAAAAAAGCTGTAGGATTCTTGATGGGACAAATTATGAAAGCTACTAAAGGTAAAGCAAATCCGAGAGTTGTAAACGGAATACTTTTGAAAAAACTTCAAAACGTTTAGTGATAAAATAAAAAATGTGCATTTTAGGTAATGCACATTTTTTATTTTTTATATGTTTAAAAAAATAAAAAAAATAAAAATTAGGTAAATATAATTTGACGTTTAGACTTAGCCTATGATATTCTCTTACAAGATAAAAAATATTAATTTTCGGAGGAATTTATGTATATATTACACTTAATTAATGCCGGTGGAATTATGATGTATCCGCTGATATTTTGTTCTATTGCAGTTATTGCTATTTTTATTGAAAGAGTTAAATATTATAAAAAATCAGAATCAAATATTGCTCATTTGATAAAAAATATTGAGGAAAGCGGTAATATTAAAGGAAATAAAACTTTGAAGTTTATATTGGAAAAAGACGGAGGGATACCTGCGCAAATTATACTCGAAGGTATCAATTCAACAAACAGAGCTTCAAGTCAAGAAAAAATAATAGAAAGTGCCGCTATACATGCTATAGGCAAGTTAAAAGAGTATATAACATATTTAGATGTTATCGTTACATTATCTCCTTTGATGGGACTTTTAGGAACTGTTGTAGGTATGATTGGCTCTTTTAATGTTCTTTCAGTAGTTAGCGGGCAACCGTTTGCTGTTACATCAGGCGTCGCAGAAGCTCTGGTATGTACTGCCACCGGATTAGGTGTTGCGATAATGGCACTTTTAGCATATACATATTTAACAGCTCGTGTAAATAAATTGATTTTGGATATTGAAAAAATATCTACTGTTTATTTAACCATGATAGAAGGAGAATCGGAATGAAATTAAAATCTCTTATGTTTGAAAAAAAACCTAAGATAATGATTATACCGATGATAGATATAATTTTCTTTTTGCTTGTATTCTTTATGGTGAGCATGCTTACTATGGTTTCTCAAAAATCTATAGACTTAAATTTACCCAAAGCATCTACATCACAAATGGAACAAACTTCAAATTTGCCGATTGCAATAGATTCTGAAGGAACAATTTATGTAGAAAAACAAAAAATTGAAAAATCGGATTTTAGAGCAAGAATGGAAATTGCTAAAAAAGTAAATCCTAATTTATCAGTAATTATACGTGCAGATGAAAGGTCAAAGCATAAGAATTTTGTATTTGTAATTGACGAACTTAAATCTATAGGTATAGAAAAAATAGGTATTGCAGTAGATTCTTCTGAAAACAAAAGTTGATGAGGCGAGCTATGGGTAAAGATAAGAAAAAATGGTTATCCGCATACGGGGTCTCTTTGATTGTACACATTGTATTTGTGGGAATTATAGGTGCTGTTGTTTGTATTACTCCAACGCAAAAAAAAGAAACTGTTGTAGAAGTTACTCTTGACGGCGGAGGCGGAGGAGGCGGCGGTGGAGGAAGTCGAGGTAAAAATTTGACGGAATCCTCAAATTCCGATGAGCAGCAAATTAATAATATTGGAAAAAGTGCATTATCTGAAGTATTTGATTCTTTAAATAATTCTATCGATTTATCTGATTTGAGCTTTTGTGAAAGTAAATTAATTGATAAAGAGACAAGCAGTTTATTCGATAAAGGTTCAATTACAGGTACGGGGACAAGTAAAGGTGGAGGAATCGGAACCGGAGAAGGAGAAGGCAAAGGTTCAGGAAAAGGTAACGGTATAGGTACAGGAAACGGTAACGGAATTGGAAGTGGTATAGGTAACGGCGTCGGTAACGGGCAGGGTAATGGAAGAGGTAATGGTATAGGCGATGGAGTAGGCGATGGTATAGGAAACGGTACCGGTGAAAATGATAGTGACTTGGTAGCAACAGAACCTATAGCTATAAAATCAGTTTTTCCTACATATCCTGAGAGAAGAATAAATGATAATTCAGATATACAAAGAAAAGTGAGTTTAGATATACGAATAAATACTGACGGAATTGTTTCGAAAGCATGGGTTGTTGAAAGCTGTGGAGATGCAGTTTTGGATCAAAATGCACTGGAGGCTGCTATGCAGTGGGTTTTTATTCCGGGAAAAGATAAGTATGGAAATCCTATTGAATATATATCGCACTTATCTTTATCATTTACAATCAGAGAGCGTATTCAGTAGTAAAAAACCTGTTATTACAGGTTTTTTTATTTAAAATCAAATATATTTTAAAATTTTCAAGTTTTCTTTACAGTATATTTACAACATGATAAAATCTGAAATAGCTTAATTAAGAGTCATGAAAGTGGGGGTAAACGTGTCTCTTTACATAAAAAAATTTGGTGGAAGTTCTGTTGCAACACCGGAAAAAATGATAGGTGTTGCCAAGCGTGTAATATACGAAAAAAAAGAAAATGATCGAATAGTTATTGTTGTATCTGCAATGGGAAATACAACTGATGAATTAATTAAATTAGCCGGTAAAGTAACTAAAGAGAAGCATGGCAGAGAAATGGATGTTTTACTTGCGACAGGGGAACAGGTAGCCATTTCCATGTTGGCAATGACATTTATGAATCTCGGTGTGAGTGCTGTTTCTTTGACAGGAGAACAAGCAGGGATTTTTGTAAAAGGTGATTATGGAAAATCTTTTATAGCAGAAATAAATCCAAAACGAGTGTTTAATGAATTGGAAAACGGGAATATAGTTATTGTTGCCGGATTTCAAGGAATTAATTCAAATGGAAATGTTGCCACATTGGGTAGAGGTGGAAGTGACGCTACTGCAGTTGCATTGGCCGGAGCTATGCACGCTGACATATGTGAAATTTTTACAGATGTAGAAGGTGTCTATTCAGCAGATCCCAGATATGTTCATAATGCTGTAAAAATGAAAGAAATCACAAATGCTGAAATGTTGGAAATGGCACGTTTGGGTGCTGAAGTTATGCAACCCAGAAGTGTTGAAATAGGATTGCAATACCATATTCCTATACATGTAAGATCTACTTTTTCCAAAAATGAAGGAACTGTAATAAAAGAAACTTGTAAAACAAAAAATAATAAATACGCGGTTAAAGGTGTAACTCATGACATAAATGTTTCTAAAGTTTTAATTACTGGATTTAAAAATGAAGAAAATATTGTAGATATTATAAAAAATGAACTTATAAAGAATAATATAAGTGCAGATATGTTTATTAGAGATAATAAGAATATTATTTTTACGATAAAACATACTGATTTGGAAGATGCTAAAATTATTTTGGCTTCTTTAAAGAGCGAAAAATTATTTGACAGTATTGCATATGAATCAAATATTGCTAAAGTTTCTGTGGTTGGTGTGGATATGCTTGATTCAGAAAACGTTTTATCAAGGGTTATTAAAGCGCTTGATGATGTTGATATTGCTGTAGATATAGCTTTTAAAACAGATATAAGCATATCGTTTATTATACTTGAAAAGAATGTTAAAGATGCAGTACAACGTATTCATTCTGAATTTTTTAATAATTTATAGACTTAGTAAAGAACCGGATTTACCGGTCTTTATAAGTTAAGGAGGTTGTTTATGAAATTTAATAAAGGCGACGTAATCGGAGGATTTAAAATAAAGCAAAATCAATTTATACAAGAGGTGAACTCAGATGTATATTTGATGGTTCATGAAAAATCAGGAGCCAAATTGTTATACTTGGACACTACCGATGATAACAAGGTGTTTTCTATAGGATTTCGTACACCTCCGGACAATTCTAAAGGCACACCGCATATTTTGGAGCATTCTACATTATGCGGGTCCAGAAAATTTCCGTTGAAAGAACCGTTTGTAGAACTTGTCAAAGGGTCTCTTAATACGTTTCTTAATGCTATGACATGGCCTGATAAGACAATGTATCCTGTGGCAAGCAGAAATGCAGTAGATTTTCATAATTTGATGGATGTATATTTAGATGCAGTATTTTATCCTAATTGTATCGATGATCCTCAAATTTTAATGCAAGAAGGTTGGCATTATGAACTTGAAGATAAGGATTCTGAATTAACTTATAACGGAGTTGTATATAACGAGATGAAAGGTGCACTTTCTTCCGGAGATGCAATTATGGAAAATTTTGCAATGGAAAAGCTATTTCCAGATACAACTTATGGGGTAGAATCCGGAGGTGATCCGGAAGTTATTCCTGCTTTATCTTATAAGGAATTTGTAGAATTTTATAAAAAGTTTTATCATCCTTCAAACAGTTATATATTTTTGTATGGAGATATGGATATAGAAAAAACTTTGAATTTTATTGACAGTGAATACTTGAGTAATTTCAATGAAAAGAAAATTGATTCACAAATTAAAACACAAGTACCTTTCAAGAAACGCGAAGTGATAAATCGAAAGTATGGAATTTCTGAAAGCGAAAGTACCGATAAAAAAGCTATTCATGCATTATATACAGCTTTTAACGATCATATGAGCACTTTGGATTCATTGGCATTTGAAGTTTTGAATTACGTGCTTATAGAAATTGAAGGGGCTCCACTTAAAAAGGCTGTTTTGGATGCAGAATTGGGAAGTGAATTGTCGGGTTCATATACTGACGGATACAAACAACCTGTATGGACTATTCAATTATCGGGAACAGATGTAAATAATCAAAAAAAGTTTGAAGAGATTATTGACGAAACTTTACGTGCATTGGCATTAAACGGTATTGATAAATCAATGCTTAAAGCTGCTATAAATCGTATAGAGTTTACTTTAAGAGAAAATGATTATAGAGGACGTCCAAAAGGATTATTCTATGGAATCAGAGCAATGGAATTGTGGTTGTATGATAGAAATCCGATGGATGCTTTAAAATATTTTGATAATTTAAAGCAATTGAAAAAGTTTATAGATACAAATTATTTTGAAAATTTAATTTTAAAATATGTTATCAAAAATAATCATCAAGTTTTGATAACAATGGAACCGGAAAAAGGTTTAACAGAAAAGAAAAATGCTTTAACTGCGCAAAAATTGGAAGCTTTTAAGAACAGTTTAAGTGAAGAGCAATTAAATGAAATTGTTGAAAATACCAAGAAGCTTAAAGTGCGTCAGGCTTCAAAAGATAGCGAAGATGCATTAAAAACAATACCTTTGCTCGAACGTAAAGATCTTAAGAGAATTATTACCGAGAAAAAAATAAAGAAGGATTTCGTTAACGGTGTAGATTATTTACATTACGATGTCAATACTTCAGGAATTTCGTATGTAAGGTTATTTTTTAATCTTTTCGGAATCAATGAAAATGACATTTTCTATGCAAATCTTTTGACATCTTTGCTCGGTTCAATGGATACTCAGAAATATACATATGGAGAACTTACACGTTTAGAAAATTCCAATACTGGTGGAATTAATTTCAGCGTTATGTGCTTTGGTGACTATAATAATTCCGATAAATATATTCCGACATTTGAAGTGGGTGGTAAAGCTTTGACAGCTAATAATAAATGTATGGTGGAATTATTGAAAGAAATTATTTGTCATACCGAATATACTGAAAGAAAACGTCTAAAAGAATTAATTCTCTCCGAGAAAACAAAATGGGATATGACGGTATTTGACAGGGGTCATTTGCTCACAATGAACCGTTTGATTTCTTATTTTTCGAAAACAGGTGAGTTTACCGAAAAATTGGCATTAAGTTATTATTATTTCTTGGCAGATTTAGTAAATAACTATGATAAGAATTATGATGAAATTGTAAAAAAACTTGAGAGTGTATCGGCAAAAATATTTACACGTAATAATTTGACAATTGAAGTTATAGGAAATGAAAAAGACAGTCAAAGTGTAAAAGATTTAGTTAAGACTCTTATTTGTGATATGGAAATCGGTGAGAAAAACAATAAAAATTCATTTGAATTCAATAATGATTGTTATAATGAAGGCTTTTTGACTTCAGGCAAAGTTAATTATGTATCTAAAGGTGGAAATTTTAAAAAGTACGGATTTAAATATACCGGAGCCGTTCGTGTAATGGAAACAATTTTAAGATATGATTATCTTTGGAAGAAGGTTAGAGTGTTGGGTGGTGCATATGGGGCATTTGTTCAATTTTCACCGAATGGAAATGCTGTTTTATGTTCATATCGTGATCCCAATTTGAAAGAAACTTTAGATGTATTCAAGGGTATTCCAGATTATTTACGTAACTTGAAAATTTCAGAGCGTGAAATGACGAAATATGTAATAGGTACTATGGCTGCAGAAGAAGTACAGTTTACTCCATCAATGTTAGGTGATAGAGCTGCGGCAGATTATTTTAAAGGAAGTACCGCCGAGGATAGAGAAAGAATTCGAAATGAAATTATAAATTGCACTTTGGAGGATATTCATAAACTTGCCGATTTGGTAGAATCGGTTATCAATGAACCTTATTTGTGTGTAATGGGTTCTGAACACAAGGTAAAAAAATCTGAAGAAATATTTAAAAAAATTTGTTCATTACCTAATTAAGTCAGGAGAAAAATATGAATAATAAACTTTATGCAGAATTTCAAACTAATTACGGTTCTTTTGTTGTTGAATTGTTTGAAGAAAAGACACCGATTACTGTAGCCAATTTTAAAAAGTTGGCAGAATCAGGATTTTATGACAATACTATTTTTCATAGAATAATTCCTGATTTTATGATTCAAGGAGGAGATCCTGAAGGAACGGGATATGGAGGATCGGATCAGGTTATACCGGATGAGTTTGTGTCGGAACTTACTTTTGATGAAGCCGGAGTGTTGGCAATGGCAAATTCAGGTCCAAATACAGGAAGATCACAATTTTTTATTACCGTAGTACCTACAAGATGGTTACAAAATCACCATACTATATTTGGTAAGGTGGTAAAAAATTATGCAAAGGTACAAGAAATAAGTAATGTCGAAACTGATTTTTCAGATAAACCTTTAAAAGATGTGGTTTTAAAAAAAGTTTTAATAAAAACTGAAATATAATAAGAAAACAGATCAGAAATAGAAAGCTGATCTGTTTTTTATTTTAAAAAATAAATTTATATAGTAGAACAAATATTTTGTTGTATATATGTGGTGAATTGTGGTAGAATGTGGATGAAAGTGGAGGGGGTGGAAGAATAAAATGTTTATGAATGAATATTCACATACGATTGATACAAAAGGTCGTATGATTCTTCCTGCCAAATTTCGAGAAGAATTGGGCGAATCCTTCATTTTGGCACCCGGATTGGATTCATGCTTATGTATTTATCCTCGTGAACGTTGGGATGCTATGATTGAAAAATTGCAAAAACTACCATTTACGAAAAAAGATGTAAGACAGTTACGTCGTTATTTAATTGGTAAAAGTACGGAAATGGAATGTGATAAGCAAGGTAGAATTTTAATTCCGGCACATCTTAGAACACTTGCAAAACTTAAAAAGAATGCACGAATTATAGGGACAGGATCAACTATAGAAATTTGGAGCTCTGAAGTTTTGAAAGAACAAGAAACGGAAAGTCAACCTATAGATGAATTGGCAGAGTCTTTGGATATGCCTATGGATTTTGATTTTTAGAGAAAAATGGAATTTAAACATGTAACAGTTTTACGAAGAGAAATGATTTCTGCAGTTTTAACCGATAAAAACGGAGTCTATGCAGATTGTACGTTAGGTGGTGCGGGTCATTTATCTCTTCTATCGGAAAAAGTTGAAAATGGTGCACTTTTAATTGGCATAGATCAAGATTTAGATGCATTAAAAGCTGCAGAATTGAGAATGAAAGATTGCACATGCAATTTGAATTTTGTTCATAGTAATTTTTCGAATATAAAAAATATATTGTCAGAAAAAAAATTAAATAAAATTAATGGGTTTATTTTTGATTTAGGAGTTTCTTCATATCAATTGGACGAGGCAAATAGGGGATTTTCCTATATGCATGAAGGTCGGTTGGATATGCGTATGAATCAGAATAGTGAATTAACTGCACATGATGTTGTAAATAAGTATTCTGAAGAAAAAATAGCATTTATTATAAAAGAATATGGTGAAGAAAGATGGGCAAAACGTATTGCAGAATTCATTGTTGATTATAGGAAAAACAAAATTATAGAAACTACAGGTGAATTGGTAAGTATTATAAAAGCTGCAATACCGTTGGGGGCAAGGAAAAACGGTCCGCATCCTGCAAAAAGAACTTTTCAAGCTATACGCATTGAAGTTAATAATGAGCTTGGTATTATTGAAAGCACAATAAACGATTGTGTAGATTGTTTAGTTTCCGGCGGTCGTATAGGAATAATTACGTTTCATTCTTTGGAAGATAGGATAGTAAAACGAACTTTTAAAAATCTTGCCAAGCAATGTATTTGTCCACCGGAATTTCCTCTATGTGTATGTAATCATCAACGGAAAATAAAATTGTTGGGAAATGGAATACGTCCGACAGATGAAGAAATTGCAGAAAACCCGAGAGCTAGAAGTGCAATACTTCGTGTTGCGGAAAAAATATAAAATAAGGAGGCATTTTATATGCTGTCACAGAATGTAAAGATGTTAAGCTATTCAAAGTCAGTTGGAACAACTTTTGATGTACCTGCAAAAGTTTCTGTAGGTAAAGTAAAAACATCTATTGCTTTTCGTGACGTTAAAATGATTCTTTTGATTTTATTGTTGCCTTTAGCTGTTACATATTGTTTCAGATTGATTAACGATCAAGAGCGATATGTTATGAGAAATTTAAGAACTGAAGTTATTGAATTATCTAGAGAAAACGCCAGATTGAAATTGGAGGTTGCAGGTTTGGAAGCACCTACAAGAATTCAGGAAATAGCTGAAAAAGAATTAGGTATGGAAATGCCGTCTACCGCTATTTATGGAATGAATGACGTTAAAGATAGTCATAGAAAAATACGTGATTAAAAAGTAGCGGCCTTTGGCCGCTACTTTGCGATATAATATAATTTGTGAAAGAGGTAAAAAATGAAAAATCTTCAAGAGTTATTGAATGATAGTTCTTATATAAAAATTATTGGAAATGTTGATAAGGATATTATAGATATTACTGCAGATTCAAGGATGGTGAAAGAAGGAAGTTTATTTATATGTTTATCCGGATATCATGTAGATGGTCATAAGTATGTAAGTGAAGCGGTAGAAAAAGGAGCAGTCGCAATTATTGCGGAAAAAAAGATTTCAGTTCCTGAAGGAGTTACTGTGGTTTACGTAAAAAGTACCAGAACGGTAATGGAAAAAATAGCGCCGCTTTTTTTTGATTATCCGTCGAAGAGTATGAGAATGATAGCTGTTACGGGAACTAACGGAAAAACAACTACCACTCATATAATTTCGCATATTTTAAAAAAAGCCGGATATAAAACTGGTGTTATAGGAACAATACATGCATTGATTGGTGATGAAGAGTTTGAAACACATAATACAACACCGGATGTTATCGATTTGCAAAGATTATTATATAAAATGAAAAAAGCAAAAGTAACACATGTTTGCATGGAAGTTTCATCACATTCTTTGGTATTGGGCAGAGTAGAAGGTTGTGAATTTGATACTGCAGTATTTTCAAATTTAACCGAAGATCACTTAGATTTTCATAAAACCATGATTAATTATGCCAATGCAAAAGCAAAATTGTTTTCTATGGTTTCGGAAGAAGGACAAGTAAAATCAAATAAAAATGCTTGTATAAATATAGATGATGACTATTCACATATTATGATTGATGCCATTAAAGATAGAAAGCTTTGCAAGTTGCATACTTTCAGTATGAATAGAGATGCTGAACTTAAAGTTATATCAACTGAATTTACAGGTAAAAACACGAAATTTATTTGTGTGTATAAGAATAAAGAATATCCTGTTACGGTAAAATTGATGGGAAGATTTAATGTTTATAATATTATGGCGGCAATGAGTGCAGCAATTTCAGAGGGAATAGATTTTAATTTTATAATAAAGGCATTAACTGATTTTACTAATGTTCCGGGACGCTTTGAATTAATTGATGAAGGTCAGGAATTTCCCGTTGTGGTTGATTATGCACATACTCCCGATGGATTGGAAAATATATTAATAACAGCAAGAGAAATAACAACCGGTAAAATTATAGTTGTATTCGGATGTGGAGGAGACAGGGATCCTATGAAACGTCCGATAATGGGAAGAATTGCTGCAAAGTATTCAGATATTGCTATAGTAACTAGTGATAATCCACGTACTGAGGATCCGAATTCTATTGTTGAACAAGTAGTAAAAGGTGTTAAAGAAAATGCCGAAAAATATAATTGTAAATATAAAGTTTTAGTTGATAGAAGAAGTGCAATTAAAGAAGCTATTGAAATTGCACGAGTTAATGATATAGTGATTATTGCCGGAAAAGGTCATGAAGATTATCAGATATTGAAGAATAAAACAATTCACTTCGATGATCGTGAAGAGGCAAGGAGAGTATTAAGAGGTTAAATTTATGGCATCTTTTTCTTTCAATGAGATAAAAAAAGCAACAAATGCTGAGCTGGTCAGCGGTAAAAAAACGGGAGTTTGCTTTAATGTGAGTATAGATTCTCGTACAATAAAGGAAAATGATTTATTTATAGCTTTAAAAGGAGAACGTTTTGACGGGCATGATTTTGTAATTAATGCATGCAAAAAAGGGGCTTCGGCTGTAATTATTTCCGATTCTGAGTGTTTGGAAAAAATATCTGAAGATTGTACGGTGTTTTTAGTTAAAGATACTAAAAAGGCTTTTGAAGATTTAGCGCATTTTAATAGAATGCGTTTTGATATACCTGTAGTAGCCGTAACCGGATCAAATGGGAAAACAACTACTAAGGATATGATTTCCGCTTTACTTTCCTCAAAATTCAATGTGTGTTCTACTGAAAAAAATAATAACAATGAAATCGGACTGTCCTTGACATTACTTAATATCACAAAAGAACATGATGCATGTGTCGTAGAAATGGGAATGAGAGGTTTTGGACAGATTGAAGAATTATGTAATATAGCAAAACCTACTATAGGTGTTATTACTAATGTCGGGACTTCACATATAGGTATATTGGGTAGTAAGGAAAATATTGCAAAAGCAAAAGGTGAATTGATTCAATCATTACCTGAAAATGGAATTGCAGTTTTAAATGGTGATGATTCATTTGTCAAAAAGATGGGAGAAAATTTCAAAGGTAGAGTTATTTATTATGGATTAAACGGTAATTATACCGTCTATGGAGAAAAGGTAAGTTTTGAAAACTTCGGTACAAAATATACTTGCGTATGTTTTGATGAAGCTTTTAAAGTAAATTTGAAACTTTTAGGAATACATAATGTTTACGATGCTTTAGCAGCAACTTCTACGGCACGTATTTTAGGTGTTGATGTTACAAAAATACAAAGAGTTTTGAGTGATTTTTCTCCAAGAGCGGGTAGGCAATCATTAATTGAAATTAATGGAATTAAAATTATTGATGATGCATATAATGCAAATCCGTTGTCTATGGAAATGGCTCTTTGTTCTTTGAAGCAAATATCTGCCAAAAATAAATATTTGGTTCTTGCCGATATGAAAGAGCTTGGGGAAAATGAAGAAAAATTTCATTATGAAATAGGATTAAAAGCGGCAGATATGGGATTTTGTGGAATAATTACTGTCGGAGATTTGGCAAAATTTATAGCAAAAGGTGCAAAAGAAAAAGGCATGAAAATGATATATTCTTTCGATACTTGTAAAGAAGCTGCGGAATACATTTTAAATATAGCAAAAGCAGGAGATGTTTTTTTATTAAAAGGGTCGCATTCAATGCAGATGTATACGATACCTGATTTACTGAAAGAAGAGTTAGAGAAATAATGGATAAAAATTTTTTCTTTTATTTGATAGAAGCAATATTGGCAGTTGTTATTTTATATTTTATAGGTATGCCGGTTTTACGTAAGTTAAAAGCACGGCAATCTATTAGAGAAGAAGGTCCTAAAGCGCATAGAGCTAAATCAGGAACACCGACAATGGGCGGAATTTTTATGATTATAAGTTTTATTGCGGTTTCAGTTATGAACGGTTTGATTTCTGCCCAATCTATACTTTTCCTCTTTGTAGCGGTAGGGCATGGGTTTTTAGGATTTTTAGATGATTTTATAAAAGCCAGAAAAAAACGTAATTTGGGTTTAACTGCCAAAGAAAAATTGTTGGGTCAATTATTTTTATCCGTTGTATTTTGCTATGGGGTAGTAGAGATTTTAAAAATTCCTACTGCAATTTCAATACCTTTTTTAAATTATGATATATCATTAGGATGGTTATATTATCCATTTGTGGTTCTTGTAATTATAGGAGCATCTAACGCAGTAAATTTGACTGACGGTTTGGATGGATTGGCAAGCGGATGTTGTACAATTGCGTTTGCCGCTTATTCCGCATATTGCTATTTAAGCGGATATATCGATCTTAGTTATATGTGTCTGATTGTTGTTGGATGTTGTGTAGGATTTTTATTTTTCAACTATAATCCTGCAAAAGTATTTATGGGGGATACAGGTTCGCTTTTTTTAGGCGGAACAATTGCGGCCGTTTCTGTACTTACGAGAAGTGAATTACTTTTGATTTTATTTGGATTTATTTTTGTTATTGAGGCATTATCTGTGATAATTCAGGTTACCTCATTTAAGTTGTATAAGAAAAGAATTTTTAAAATGAGTCCTATTCATCATCATTTTGAGCTTTCAGGATGGAAAGAAACAAAAGTTGTATGGGCATTTTGGACTTTTGAATTTTTTATTGCGTTTGGAACATTGTTTATGATTATAAATAATGCTTGATAAGGTTGTTTATTTAAAAATAAAGTTATATACTAATTGTTATTGAAAAAAATAATATCCGAGGGGGAAACATGAAGAATGTTTTAATTATCGGAGCGGGTATTAGTGGAGTGGGAGCTGCACATGTTTTGCTTCGACATAACTGTAATGTTGTTATTTCAGACTTAAATAATTCTTTTCAAAATACGGAAGAATATCAAGTATTTAAAAAGAAAGGTGTTAAATTTTATTTTGGAATTCAGACAAATGAACAGTTGAAAGGCATAGATACTGTTGTGGTGTCTCCGTCAATATCATTAGAAAATATTTTGGTAAGGGAAGCTTTAGCAAGAAATATTGCAGTAATAAGTGAAATAGAATTGGCTTTTTGTATTACAAAAGCATCAATTTTAGCGGTAACAGGAACTAATGGGAAAACAACGACAACAAAATTATTGGGACTTATGCTTAAAAATTCCGGTAAAAAATTCGCAGTTGCCGGAAATTTAGGAGTTTCATTAAGTGATAAAGCTGATTTAATTGATGAGAAAAGTATAATAGCAGCCGAAGTTTCAAGTTTTCAGTTGGAATTTATTAAAAATTTTAAACCCAAAGCAGCTGCAATTTTAAATATTACACCTGATCATTTAGAACGTCATCATACAATGGAAGCTTATGTTCAAGCAAAAGCAAGAATTTTTGAGAATATGAATTTTGAAAATTGTATTCTTTTAAATGCAGATGATAAATATACGAATGAACTGACTGAAATGGCGAATAAGCATACCAATGTATGTTTGTTCAGTATACAAAAAAATATTGACAACGGAGCTTTTCTTGATGGGGAAGAGCTTGTAATTTCATATAAAGGTAATAAGATTAATATTTGTAACATAAATGAGTTACAAATAAAAGGTAAACAAAATTATGCAAATGCCTTAGCCGCATCATTTTTAGCATTTTTCAGCGGAATTTCTTTAGAGGCTATTCGAGCAGCTTTAAAAGAATTTAAGGGATTGCCTCACAGAATAGAATTTGTAAGAAAATTTAAAGATATAAATTACTATAATGACTCTAAAGCTACAAACACAGATGCTTCTATAAAAGGTATGGAAGCTTTTGATAAACCTGTGATACTGATTGCAGGTGGACATGATAAAGGTATACCTCTTTCCGAATACATGAAAAAAGTTAAAGAACATACAAAAGAATTGATATTAATCGGAGAAGCAACGGAAAGATTTGAGAAAGTTGCAATAAACGAGGGAGTTTCCAATATAACAAGAGCAAAAGATATGGAAGATGCCGTTTATAAAGCAACAAAGTTTGCCGAAGCGGGAGATATAATTATTTTGTCGCCTGCATGTTCAAGTTTTGATATGTATAAAAATATGGCAGAGCGTGGAAATGATTTTAAAAGAATTGTAAATTCTATGCAATAAGTAGGTGCTTAATGAAAAAAATAATTATATCCGGAGGCGGGACAGGCGGTCATATTTATCCCGGTATAACAATTGCCAGAGAAATTTTGCAAATTGAAGAAGCAGAAATATTGTTTGTCGGAACACCTTTAGGAATGGAAGCAAAAATTATTCCACAAGAAGGTTTCGATTTTTTCGGTATTTCATCTTCCGGTTTGAAACGTAATTTATCATTTGAAAATTTTAAAACTGTATTCAAAACATTCGGTAGTGTTTGGAAAGCTAAAAAATTAATAAAAAACTTTAAACCTGATGTTGTTGTCGGAACAGGCGGATACGTATGCGGACCTGTTTTACTTGCAGCGGCACTTTCAGGAATACCGACATTAATACAAGAACAAAATGTAATACCTGGTATAACAAATAAAATTTTGAGCAGATTTGTTGATAAAATAGCTCTTGGATATGAGGATGCAAAGTTCAGATTTAAGTATCCGGAAAAATGTATTTATACAGGTAATCCTGTGCGAAGAGAAATTATAGATGCCAAGAGAGAAGAATCGAGACAAAAGTTAAATATTGATAAAAATGCGTTTATGGTATTGATTGCAGGAGGAAGCAGAGGAGCCAGAGCTATAAATAATGCAATGATAGAAGTTCATAATCATTTTAAAAATACTGAAAATCTTTGCTTATATCATGTTACAGGTGATAAAGAGTATGAAAATGTTATGAACGCATTAAATTCCGGTGGTGAAAAGAAATACGGTAAAAGCAGTATTATTGTAGGATACCAGCATGATATGCCTACGGCTTTGGCAGCTTCAGATTTGGTAATTTATAGAGCTGGTGCTATAGGATTGGCAGAATTGGCTGCAAAAGAATTGCCATCAATATTGATACCGTATCCATATGCGTCTGAAGATCATCAAACATATAATGCCAGAGTGTTTGTTGCTGCCGGGGCATCGAAAATGATTGTAGATAAGCATCTTACAGGGAAAGAATTAATTCAAGATATAGAAGATTTAATTGCCAATCCGGATATATTGCGATATATGTCTGAGGCTACCAAGAAAGTGCAAAAAATAAATGCAGGACAAGAGATTGCCAAATTGGTGTTTGAATTGTCGAAGTGGGGAAAAAGATGAATTTAAATAATTATAAAAGATTTCACTTTGTAGGAATCGGTGGAGTCGGAATGAGAGCATTGGCTAAAATAATGATAGATAAAGGATATATGATATCAGGATCTGATAATGTATATTCTTCAGAACTTGAAAATTTAAGAAAATTAGGAGTGGAAATATTTGTAGGGCATAATCCACAAAATATTAAAAATGCTGATGTTCTTATAGTATCGACAGCTATTTCAAAAAATAATTCAGAAGTTTTGGAGGCCAAAAAACATAAAATACCGGTATTTCACAGATCTGATTTATTAGCAGCGATTCTTTGCGGAGGCAAAAGTATTTGCGTTGCAGGAGCACATGGAAAATCTACAACATCGGCAATGATAGGAAAAGTTTTTTGTGATGCTGAAAAACATCCGACAGTTGTTCTGGGTGGGAAAGTGGATTATTTAAATGGAAATTCAATTTTCGGAAATGGTGAATTTGTAATAGCAGAAGCGGATGAAAGTGACGGATCATTTTTAAAATTCAATCCGTTTATATCTGTTATAACTAATATAGAAGACGATCATTTAGATCACTATTTGACAGTAGAAAATATAAAAAATGCATTTATAAAATTTATTAATCAAACAGATAAAATTAATGGAAATACAATATTATGTATTGACAATGAAGGCGTAAAAAGCATTTTACCCAAGTTGGATAAAAATTCTTATATAACTTATGGAACTTCTGATAATGCTGAATATAAAGCTATTAATAAAAGATATATTGATTCTCATATGATGTTTGATGTATATCATAAAGAAAGTTTTTTGGGAACTGTAAGTTTGATGATTCCGGGAACACATAATGTCAGAAATGCTTTAGCAGCTTTAGTTACAGGTTTAATTTGCGGTATAGATTTTAAAACCATAGCAAAATCATTAATGGAATTTAATGGAGTTAAACGTAGGTTTCAAATTAAATACTCGGGTGAGGTAAAAATAGTTGATGACTATGCGCATCATCCGACAGAAATTATGTCTACATTGAAAGCAGCGAAAGAATGTGGAAAGCATCGTGTAATTTGTGCATTTCAGCCACATAGATATTCAAGAACGAATTTATTGAAGTACGAATTTGCAAATGCTTTTGATAATGCGGATATAATATTTATTACGGACATTTATTCTGCAGGAGAGAAGCCTATTAACGGGATAAGCGGTAAAACGTTGGTTGATTTAATAAAAGAGAAACATCCAACAAAAAAAATTACATATATTAAAAATATGGAAGATCTTCCGGAAGCAATAAAAAATGAAATGCAAAAAGATGATATGATTATTACTATGGGTGCAGGTAATATTTATCGTGTGGGTGAAGATTTGATTATGTCAATAAAGGAAAGAGATAATGATTAATAAAAATACTAAAATTACTGTACTGATGGGTGGTCCGTCAGATGAAGCCGAAATTTCAAGAAAGACAGGTAAAGCTATAGTTAATGCGTTATCGGGATTAGGATATTCCGTTGTGGGTTTGGAGTATCATCCTGAATGCGTACTTAAGCAATTACAAGAACTTAATACGGAAATAGTTTTTTTGGCATTACATGGTAAATATGGTGAAGACGGAACGATTCAAGGATTACTTGAATTGGCCGGAATTCCTTATACAGGATCAGGTGTAAGTTCAAGTGCAATTACAATGGATAAGATTTTTACTGCACATATTTTTAAAGAACAAGGTATAAGAATGGCAAAATCTATGTCTTTTAAAGAAAAAGAGGGAATTGATTTTGTCAATAATCAAATCTTGAAAAATTTTAATATGCCTGTAGTTTTAAAACCTGCATGTGAAGGTTCCACTATAGGTATAGAAATTGTAAAAGAATCAAACGACTTAAAAGATGCAATATGTCGTGTATTTAAAGTTGAATCACGTATTTTGGTAGAAGAATATTTAGATGGTGAAGAATTTACGGTTCCGGTAATGAATGGGAAAGCTATGCCGGTGATTCAAATTTGTCCACATTCAGGTCAATATGATTTTCATTCAAAATACACAAAGGGTGCAACTGATTATTTAGTACCGGCACCAATTTCAGAAGAATTGAAAAGTGAAATGCAATTAATGGCGGAAAAAGGATATCATGCTGCTGAATGTGAAGGTGTAGTCAGATTTGATATGAGAACCGATCATAATGGAGTTCCTTATGTATTGGAAGCAAATTCAATTCCCGGAATGACAGAAACAAGTTTGGTTCCTAAATCTGCAGCAAATATAGGTATAAGTTTTGCTAAATTGTGTGAAATGATATTAGAAGGAGCAGGACTGAATAAAGTGTAAAGAGAGTAAAAAATGCATGAATATAATGATTTTGAAAATTTCCAAAAAAAAATACGTAACGAACATGTAAATGTCAGTGAAAATGATAATAAAGATTTAAACGACAAGAATTTTGATGATAAGAAGATTCGTAAAGTTCTAAAAAAACGAAAGAAGCATAAAAAAAATAAAAAATTTAAAGTATTGTTTTATTTAATAATTTTCATAATAATTATTGTAGTTTCATTGCTTTTTTTGCCGATACCTTTTGGAAATTTGACAGTTACAGGAAATGATATTATAAAAACAGAAGATATTTTTTTTGAGGCTGAAATAAAAAAACCTATAAATATTTTCCAAATAAGAACATCTAATGTAGAAAAAAGATTGTTAAACGATATTCGTATAGAAGAGGTAGATGTAAGCAGACAATTTCCTTTTACTATAAATATAAAAGTTAAAGAGAGAAAACCTTTGGTGATAGTTCAAGGCGAGTTTTGCTATGCTATATTGGATAAAACAGGATTAGTTATAGAAACCGAAACTTCATTAAAAAAAGCAAATTATCCGATGATAACCGGGAAAAAGTGGGGAAATCTTCTTTTAGGAGATACCGTTTCCGAATCAGATGTACTTCTTGCGTTGAAATTTATAAATAGTTTAAGTGAAGACGGTGTAAAATTATTTTCAGAAATCAATATAGGAAATAAAGATAATATAATCGCTTATACACGAAGCGGTATAGCTGTAAAATTGGGTAACGGTAAAAATATTGCAGATCAGGCAAAATTGGCGGAAAATATGGTTGGAGATATAAGTTCACGTCAATTGTCTGTAGAATATATTGATGCAAATACTTCTTCACCATTCATAAAATTAAAAAAATAATTTTAAATTTGCAATTAGTGGCGAATTGCAATAAAGTATTGTAAAATAAAAGATATTAAATACATTGAAGAAAATATGACTTTTATAGATATAATCCGCTAATATATAAGGAGGAGCAGACATGGAAGGTTCGGGAATTGCAAAAATTAAAGTTATCGGTGTTGGTGGTGGTGGAAATAACGCTGTAAATCGTATGATTGAAGCTGAGGTTCAAGGTGTTGATTTCATTGCCGTAAATACAGAAATTCAAGTTCTGGATAAATCTAATGCAGGCGAGAAAATTCAGATAGGTGAAAAGGTAACGAAAGGCTTGGGCGCAGGTGCTAAACCGGAAATAGGTGAACAAGCAGCTGAAGAATCAAGAGATGATTTAATGCGCTCTTTATCCGGCGCGGACATGGTATTCGTTACAGCAGGAATGGGTGGAGGAACAGGTACAGGAGCTGCTCCTGTAGTTGCACAATGTGCCAGAGAATTAGGTGCTTTGACCGTTGCAGTTGTAACAAAGCCATTTACCATTGAAGGTAAAGTTCGTATGAGAAACGCTATAGAAGGAATTGAAAAGTTAAAAGAAAGTGTAGATGCAATTTTAATTGTACCTAATGATAAGTTGTTAGGCGTTATTGATAAAAAGACATCGGTAAAAGATGCATTTAAAACCGCAGATGACGTATTAAGACAAGGTATACAGGGAATTTCCGATTTGATTACAGTTCCGGGAATAATAAATTTGGATTTTGCTGACGTTCGCACAATTATGAGTGACCAAGGTGAAGCGCTTATGGGAATCGGTGTAGGTACCGGTGACAATCGTGCAAGTGATGCTGCAACTATGGCTATCAACAGTCCTTTACTTGAACGCAGTATAGATGGAGCTAAAGGAATTATTATAAGTATTACAGGTAATGAAGATTTGGGATTGTTTGAGATAAATGAAGCATCTCAAATTATTACGGAAGCTGCAGATCCGGATGCAAACATTATTTGGGGTACTTCAGTCGATCCGAATTTGGGAGACGATACGGTAAAAATAACTGTTATTGCAACCGGATTTGAATCAAAGAAAAATCGTGGAACTGTAGGGACAAATAGTTTTAGAAGTAGTGTGAATAATACATCTATAGCAGTTCCGGAATTTCTTAAGAAATAATGTAAAGAGTCGCACCGGTTGTTGTGCGACTCTTTTTTTACGAAAAGAGTTTATTATGAAATGTCCATTTTGTAAAAATAAAGATACCAAAGTTACAGATTCCAGAGATACGGATGACGGTACTTCTATAAGACGTAGGAGACAATGTTTAACTTGTAAAAAGCGTTTTACTACATATGAATCAATAGAAAGTACACCGGTACGTGTTATAAAAAAAGACGGAACAAGAGAACTTTTCGATAAAAATAAGATACGTAACGGATTGATACGTGCTTGTGAAAAACGTAATATATCAACTGAGCAAATAGAACAAGTTGTAGAGAAAATTGAAATTAAAGTCTACAATGCATTAAAACAAGAAATATATACAGAAACTATAGGTAATTGGATTATGGAAGAGTTGAAAGAACTCGATCAAGTTTCATATGTCAGATTTGCCTCAGTTTATAGAGAGTTTAAAGATTTGGAAAGTTTTATGAGTGAGTTGAGAATGCTTATGCGTAAAGAATCCAATGAAAATAGTTTAGATAAAGAAGTTAAGGAAAATAAAAAATTATGATTTCAATTATTGAAAACGCTTTTAATAGCCATGAAAATGTATTAAAAAAATCTGAAATTTTATATCCTCAAATTGAAAAAATTGCAAATTTATGTAAAAATGCATTTGAATCCGGAAATAAGATTTTAGTATGTGGAAATGGTGGAAGTGCTGCAGATTCACAACACATAGCTGCAGAATTTGTTGCAAGATATTCAAAAAACAGAAAAAGTTTGCCCGCTGTTGCACTTACTACAGATACTTCTATATTGACAGCGATAAGTAATGACTATGAATATAATTGTGTTTTTTCCAGGCAGGTCGAATCTATAGGTAATTCTGGTGATGTATTAATAGGTATATCTACGAGCGGTCAAAGCAAAAGTGTAATTAATGCTATAAATACGGCGAATAAAAACGGAATTAAAACTGTAGCTTTTACAGGCAAAAATGGAAAAATTTTAGAAAATATTTCTGATATTTCTTTAGTAATTCCTTCCGATATAACGGCGAGAATACAAGAAATGCATATATTATGTGCTCATATTATTTGTGAAATTATTGATGAGTTTGAATGGTAAAAAGTGAAAAAAGCAGTTTTTTTAGATAGAGACGGTGTAATAAATAAAGATACGGGCTACGTGGGATTTATAGATGAATTAATTTGGATACCCGGAGCAAAAAAGGCCATTGCCAATTTAAATCAAAAGGGGTGGTCTGTTTTTGTGGTTACAAATCAAAGTGGGATAGCAAGGGGTTATTTTACAGAAAAAGATGTACAAAAATTGCATGAATATATGCATGCTGAAATAAATAAAGTTGGCGGTATTATTACAAAATTTTATTATTGTCCATATTTAAAAGGTGCAAAAATAAAAAAATATGATAAAGATTCTTCATTAAGAAAGCCTAATCCAGGAATGATATTAAAAGCAATGGAAGAGTATTCTATAGATAAGGAAAAATCTTTTTTAATTGGAGACAGTATTAGAGATTTACAAGCAGCAAAAAATGCCGGAATTCGCGGCTATTTGTTTAATGAAAAATATTTGGATAAATTTGTAAATAAATGTTTGGAATTTGAAAATAAATGAGTGTTGAAATGCCTATAAAAATTTTAGTTATCAAGATGAGTTCTTTAGGAGATATTGTACATTCTTTGCCATTTTTATATATGCTAAGACATACATATCCCGATGCTCACATTACTTGGGCAGTGCATGATCCTTATATTGATGTGTTGCCGGGAAACCCGTGGATAAATGAAAAATATGTTGTACATAGAAATAAAATGACAAATTTGTCTTACCTTCGTAAAGTACATAACGATTTGAAGTCTCGCAAGTTTGATTTGGTAATAGATTTGCAAATGCTATTTAAAAGTTCAGTTATAGCTTATTTATCTGACGGGAAAGTTAAAATTGGAAAAAATAAAAATACAGAATTAAGTAAATTTTTTTCAAAACCTATAAGCGGACCTAATAATAACGGGCATATTATCGAGCAGCTTTTAGATGTTGTAAGATATTTAGGTGGTAAAGATGAAAAGATAGAATTTCCTTTACCTGATTTTAAATTACAAGAGAATTCTATAAAATTGAAGTTGGAAGAAAACGGAATAAAGGGAAAATATGTACTTGTTGTTCCAGGTACTCGCGGTGCAAGTAAAATGTGGCCTGTGAAAAATTGGAAATTACTTGTTGAAAAATTGGTAGAACAAAATATTCCGGTAGTAATAACGGGAATGTTACAAGAACAACGAATGATAGAAGAAATAAGTTCATCTTTTAAAAATAATCAAGTGTTGAATATTGTAGGAAAAACAAGTTTATTGGATTTAATTGCGATAGAAAATTTATCGGCAGTGCATGTATCAGTAGATACAGGACCTTTGCACATAGCAAATGCATTGAAAAAACCTCTAGTTGCATTATTCGGGCCTACTTTTTCGCAAAAAAGCGGACCGTATAATAATTCGTACAGTAGGGTAATATGTGCTGAAAATTCAGGAAATAAAAATGCTGATATGAGTACTATAACTGTAAAAAGAGTATATAATGAAATAATTGATTTATTTAACCATAAAAGGAGATAGTATGGAAATTATTACCAGTCTTAATAATAAATGGATAAAAACGGTTTCACAATTGCGATTAAAAAAATATAGAGATAAAAATAATTTATTCATTATGGAAGGAATTCGACTGGTAGAAGAGGCAGTTAAACTTAAATACTCGGAAGTTGTATGTTTTATATCTGAAAATGTAACAGAAAAGGAAAGAATACAAAATTTAATAAAAAATGGAAATTTATTAAAATGGAAAATTTTATTTGTAAGTGAAAAAGTTATGAATAAATTGTCGGGGACAAAACATACACAAGGTATTGTTGCAATAGTAAAAAAGAGATGTATTAATTTAGGTACATTTAAGTATAAAAATAATGAAAGATATGTTTTTTTAGATGAAGTTCAAGACCCCGGAAATGTAGGAACTATTATAAGAACTGCGGCGGCAACAGGAATGGATGCCGTTATTTTAAGTAAAGGTTGTGCAGATCCTTATTCAGAAAAAGCCATAAGAAGTTCAATGGGAAGTATATTCAGAATTCCTGTAGTAACAGATGTATCGATTGATGAATTGATTAAATGGAAAAATGAAACAAATATATTTTTTGTAGGAACATCATTACAAGATGCAGAGCCGTATACGCAAATTTCTTTATCGGGTTGCTGCATGTTTATATTTGGGAATGAAGGTAATGGCGTCAGTCAAAAAATATTAAATATTTCAGATAAAAAGATTTATATTCCTCTTAAATCGAACGTAGAATCACTTAATGTATCTATAGCTACTGCAGTTATTTTATTTTATTATTCATAAAAGTGTATTGACAGGAGATTTAAATGACTAAAAAGCTTATAGTAAATGCTGACGATTTGGGCATTCATTATTCTGTAAATGAGGCAGTTGAACAAGCATTTTTTGATGGTATTTTAACTAGTACATCTTTAATCGCGGGTGGAAATGCATATACTGATGCAGTAACTAAAATAAGGAAAATGAATAGATTGGGTGTAGGTGTTCATTTGACTTTGGTAGGTGATATAAAGTCTGTTTGTTCACCTCATGAGGTTCCGAGTTTAACATGGGAACATGGTGTTTTTTGTCATAGCTATTTAGATTTAATAAAAAGAGATTTAAGAGGTTTGATAAACTATCAGGAAATTTATGAAGAATGGGATTCCCAAATTTTAAAAATTATAAACGAAGGTATTGAAGTTACGCATTTAGACGGACATCAACATATGCATATGTGGAAAAGTTTTTTCCCGATAACAATTGAATTGGCAAAAAAATATAATATTCCTTGTATACGTGTACCGGATGAAAATTATTTTTTCGGAGTGAAATTAAAAAATATAATCCGAGGAATGGCAAAAATCGGATTGTCTGTATTATCTAAAAATAATAGAAAATATTTAATAAAAAATAATTTGAAGTCGAATGATTGGTTTTGGGGAATGATTTATGGCGGGTATTTTTCTGAAGAGCATATGTTGGAGGCTATTGACTCATTAGAGGAAGGTGTAAATGAGTTTATGACTCATCCAAGTTCAGATGAATGTGCAATGGAAGAAGAATTTAAATGGGGTTATCATGGGGAAAGTGAATTATACGCTTTATTATCAAATAAGGTAAAAGAAAAAATAAAAAACAATCACATAGAATTGATTTCATATAAGGATGTAGGGAGTAAGTAATGAAAAAATCTAAGCAGAGGTTTTACTTGGTGGATTTTGAAATTTTACCGGAATCTATAAAGAAAACGATAAACGTAAAAGAAATGTTAAAAGAAGGATTAACATCAACTATTCATGAAGCTGTAAATAAAGTAGGTATAAGCAGAAGTGCATATTATAAGTATAAAGATCATGTTGCACCGGCATCAGAAGTTCCTAATACAAGACTATGCGTATTGGAATTGATGTTATCAGATGAAATATCAGTTTTTAATAAAATTATTAAAAGAATAGTAAAAGAGAATGCGATTGTATCAATAAATAGGAATATTCCCGTCGGTAAATATTGTGTAACTGTGGTAGTATTCAGGACAGAATTTGATGACACTTTATTGGCATCTTTTGTTAATTCATTAGGACATATGAAAGGCGTTAAGTCAGTAGAAATAATAAATCAAGAGATTTAATATTTAAAAATATATGCTGAACTTGACAAAAAAAGATGAAATGTGTATGCTATTCAATGTAGTAATTGTCGGGACGTAGCTCAGTTTGGTAGAGCGCTACCTTGGGGTGGTAGAGGTCGCATGTTCAACTCATGTCGTTCCGACCATTTTTTTTAATATATTTTATAAGGAGGTTATCATTTGAATACTTTGAAATCTGTAATGCTCCTTGTATTGTTAAGTGTGATATTGATTTTTTTCGGGAATATTTTAGGAGGGCAAGACGGAGCTCTGGTTATGTTCCTGATTTCTCTCGGTATTAATTTTATAGTTTACTGGAATTGTGATAAAATTGCATTGTACAGTTATAATGCTAAAGCTTTGTCGGAGAGTGAAGTTCCGGAGTTATTTGAATTGGTAAGACAAGTGTCTATAAAAGCGCAACTTCCTATGCCGAGAATTTATATTATACCTACTTCGGTGCCAAATGCATTTGCAACAGGAAGAAATCCCGAAAATGCGGCAATCGCCGTTACTGAAGGAATATTGCAATTGCTTGACAAAGATGAAATGGAAGGCGTGTTGTCTCATGAGTTATCTCATATAAAAAATAGAGATACTTTGGTGATGACACTTGCAGCTTCCATTGCAACTGCAATAGGCTATCTTGCAAATATTGCAAAGTGGTCGGTAATTTTCGGTGGAAGTAATAGGGAAAGAGATAACGGTGGGAATGCAATATCATTACTTGTTGCATCTGTTATTGCTCCAATTGCAGCAATGATACTTCAGATGACTTTGTCAAGATCAAGAGAATTTTTGGCAGATGAAAGCGGAGCAATAATTTGTAAGAAACCGTTGGCATTGGCCAGTGCATTGCAGAAATTAGATGATTATGCACATAGAAGAGTTATTTCACAGTCTACTCCGGCTATGGCAAGTTTATTTATTATAAATCCTTTGTCAGGAGTAAGAGATATGGCAAGATTATTTTCTACACATCCTTCAACCGAGGCACGTGTAGAGAAATTATATAAAATTGCAAGAGAAATGCGATTAATTTAAGGAGGATAATTATGTCTGAAAAAACATTGGTATTAGTAAAACCGGATGGTGTAAGAAAGCATATTTGCGGAGAAATTATTTCTCGATTTGAAAGAAAAGGATTGAATATCGAAGCAATTAAAATGATTGATGTTCCGGTAGAATTGGCAAAGAAACATTATGCAGAACATGAAGGTAAAGGTTTCTTTAATGCTTTGATTTCATTTATCACATCCGGCAAAGTGTTAGCAATGGTTATAAGCGGAGAAAATGCAGTTGCTGCAGTTCGTCAAATTAATGGAGCTACAAATCCCTTACAAGCAGTTCCGGGTTCTATTCGCGGTGATTTTGCAACATCTATTGATGAAAACGTTGTTCATGCATCGGATGCAGTAGAAACAGCCAATAGAGAAGTAAAACTTTGGTTCCCTGAACTTCAATAATTTTAATTGGTAATTGACAATAAATTTAAAGTGATTGTATGATAAAAGAGGGCGGATGTCCTCTTTTATTTTTATGTAATTTAATGACGATAAGTTTTGAGGAATATATGATACGTAAATCCATCTATGATGCACTTGATTTTAATGATATAAGGAAAAAATTACAAGAAAAAGCACCGTCAATGTTATCTAAAAAAATGGCGGAAAATATTGTACCTGAAACCGATTATTTAAAAGTTGAAAAATTATTGAATGAAACGGAAAATGCTTGTATATGTATTACTGAAGAAACCTCTACACCTATTGGCGAAACTCATAATATTTCGTTTATATTGGAAAAAGCGAAAAAAAGAATTTGTTTGATTCCTGAAGAATGTATAGATGTATTATCTTCAATAGAAACTTATAATAAAATGTATAATTATTTTATAGGTGAAAGGAATTTAAAATATCCTTATTTACAAGTAATTTCAAATGAAATTGTTCCGCTTAATGAGTTGGTTGAGGATATGAAAAAAGTTTTTACCGAATCCGGTGAAATCAATAAAAAAGCATCTTCGAAACTTGCGCAAATTTATAAAGAAAAAGAAATAATTAAAAATAGAATAAGGAGAGAGTTTCAAAGAATTTTACAAGATTCAAAATACGAAACTTTTTTTCAAGATAGAATTATAACGCAAAGAAACGGAAGATATGTCATACCTGTGAAAGAATCATTTAAATATAAATTTGATGGAATTGTTCACGACAGTTCTTCAACAGGACAGACTTTATTTATGGAACCTCTTTTTTCAGTGCATTTAAATAATGATTTAACAGAACTTGAAGTGGCTGAAAAAAAGGAAATTAAACTTATTTTGGAATCAGTTACAAACTCTATACGTGAGAGTGCAGATATTATAAAAAATAATTGTGATAAAGCAACCTTATTGGAATTTATATTTGCACGAGGAAAGTTGGCTCTGTCTATGAAAGCAAAACGAGCAGCTCTTTCAGATGGAACTGAAATAAAATTAATAAATGCCAAACATCCTTTGATTTTAAAAGATAAAGTTGTGCCTATATCTTTTGAAATAGGTAAAAATTATAAAATAATGATAATAACAGGTGCAAATGCCGGCGGTAAAACTATTGCGATGAAAACTGCAGGATTATTTTGTATGATGAATCAATGTGGACTTTTTATTCCGGCAGATGAAGGGGCAGTTTTACCGGTATTTAAAAATATTTATGCAATTATAGGTGATGAACAAAGTATACAGAATAATTTATCTACGTTTTCTGCATATATTACTCAATTGTCGTCATTCTTACATAAAGCAAGTAAAAAAGACCTTATTTTATTGGATGAATTGGGATCCGGAACAGATCCTGTTGAAGGTGCAGCTTTGGCACAGTCTGTAACGGAATATTTGTCGGATAAAGGTATAGTATCTATTATTACATCACATTTCAGTGAAATGAAAAAGTTGGCATACGAAAAAGAAGGAATATTGAATGCTTTTGTAGAATTTGATGAAAAAACATTAATGCCTACATATAACTTGATATTGGGGGTAGCAGGTAACAGTAATGCTTTCAATATATGTAAAAGATTTGGAATTCCTGAATTTATTTTAGAAAGAGCACTTGAATTAAAAGAAAAATCTTCATTATATAATGTTGAAAAAATAATGGAACGTCTTAACGGTGAAATACGAAGTGTTGAAAAAGAGCGTAAAGATTTAAGAAACTCAATAGATGAAGCCGATAATTTAAAATTAAATTTACAAAATGAAGTAGAAAATTTTTATAAAAAGAAGGCCGATATATTGGAAAAAGCACGTGTTGAAGCGGAAAATATGAAACGCAGCGTACGTGTTGAAGCGGAAAATATTATAAAAGATTTGAAGAAAAAAGCAGCAAAAATAGAAAAAGAAACTGTAAATAAAGATGTAACAAGTATACGAAATCGTATTGACGGTATAAATATTCCGGATAGTTTAAATTTTAGAGATTCCTTGGAGTTAAAGGATATAAAAAAGGGAGACAATGTTTATATTGACACGTTGAATCAAGATGGAGTCGTAAATTCTATTTCCGGGAAAAAAATTACAGTTATTTGTGGAAATATTACCGTTACAGTAGATTTTCGTCATTGTTTTAGATCACATAATATAAAAACCGAGAAAAAAGTGATAAATAAAGTTTATAATCCGATTAAATCTGAATTTTCCGTGCAATCTGTTTCAACAAATATAAATGTAATCGGTAAAACTGTAGATGAAGCTGTACCGTTAGTAGATAAATTTTTAAATCAATGTTTTATGGCAGGAGTTTCACCTGTACAAATAATACATGGAAAAGGTACAGGAAGTTTAAGACGAGGAATTCATGAACATTTGAAAACATTGAATTTTATAAAAGAATTTCATTTGGCTGATGCAAGATTTGGAGGAGCGGGGGTAACTGAGGTATATTTTTAATCAGGATATTAATGCTATATAAAAAGATAAATTTATAAATAACAGTACATAAATCGTTTTAATTTCATATTTATTTATAAGATTAAAATATATTTATGTTTTTGCTGTTTTAATAATAGTATTGTATAATGATAAATGATTTCTGAATATGATTAAAAGAATGAATACAACTGGATAATGAATATAACTACATATCTAATTAAAAATAGAGTTAATGGAAGGATGTTTTTTAATGATTCATTTTATTTTGGACAGTACTTCTGGAGTATCGAAAGATATTTTGGATAAATATCCTCAGATTCACAAAGTGCCGTTGTACATGTTTGTTGACGGTGAATATAGAGATGAATCGGAATTTACGATTGATGATGTAATAGAATACTCTGAACGTGAAAAGAAGGCTATTCAAACAAGTCAACCAAGTACCGGTGATTATATGAAATTGTTTGAATCGATACCGCAAGATGATGAAATAATAATTATTGCGTTATCGGTTGCAGTAAGTGGAACTTACAACGGTGCAGTTTTGGCAGCACGCCAATCAGGTCGCAAAAAAATAGCCGTAATAAATTCCAGGAGTACGGCAATAGGTATGATTCATTTACTTAGGGACGGACTTGAAATGGTTGAACAAGGATTGCCGTTTGAAAAAGTTGTTGAAGGATTGCAAGACGGTGCAAGTAGAATACGCACAACTTTTACTATGGAATCTATAGAATATTTGCGTAGAGGCGGACGTGTAGGTAAAGCTGCCGGTTTAATAGGAAGTATATTGAAAATAAGACCGGTAATATATTTGACTGATGAAGATGAAGTTGATGCATTGGCAAAAGTAAGAACACAGAAAAAAGGAATTGAAGCTATAGTAAATTATTTACATGAACAGTCGCCTTGTAAACGAATCGGTGTTGTGCATATTAAAAATTTAGATGTTGCAAATGCTCTTCGTGATAGATTAAGTAAAGAATATCCGGATATCGATATAACGGTTTCTACAGGAACTCCGGTATTAACCTGTTATTTGGGGCCCGGACTGGTTGGTATTATTTTTGAAAAAGCCAATTAATAAGAGGAGATTTTATGTATACAACTATTGATTCGGTATGTTTTAAAAATATGCTTGTGGGAGCATATCAGTTATTTGAAAAGAAATATGAAATTATAAATGCGTTAAATGTATTTCCGGTACCGGATGGAGATACCGGAAGTAATATGCTTAATACGCTGAAATCTATGTATAGCATGATTAGCGATGTAGATACGGATGAACCTATAGGAATTATTGCCGAAAAAGCATCTATAGGGGCGATAATGGGTGCTCGTGGAAATTCAGGTGTTATTTTATCACAGATAATACATGGATTGAGCAGGGGGTTGCGCGGAAAGAAGACAGCAACTTGTGGACAGATGAGTAAAGCTTTTCAGTATGGTATTTTATATGCATATCGTGCGGTTACCCGACCGGTTGAAGGGACAATTTTATCGGTTGCAAGAGGTATAGCTAAGGGTACTCGCGATATATATCGTGTTGAAACTGATTTCAGTAAAATTCTTGAAGCATCAATAGTTTGCGGGAATGAAGCTTTAGCTAAAACTCCTGAACAACTTAAAGTGTTAAAAGATGCAAATGTAGTTGATGCAGGTGGTCAGGGTTTAATATTCTTTTTGATGGGATGTTTAAACGGATTAACAGGTAAAGTACAAGATGTAGACGTAGAAATGAATGTAAAACCTGTAATAAGCAGATTAGAAACACATGGAGAATCATTTTCCATAGAATATCCATATTGTACGGAGTTTATAATAAGTCCATGTAAAGTTTCTGCAGAAGAAGTAAGAAAGAAATTGTATGCCTGGGGTGAGTCTATGATTGTAGCTTCAGGAGATAATTTGGTTAAAATACATATTCACGCACAACGTCCGGGAGCAGTTATAGATATGGCTTCAGATTGGGGCACCCTGCATGACATAAAGTGCGATAATATGGTTGACCAATATAATAGAAAAAGTGCAAAGGAAAAAAGAATAACTAAAAAGCCTCTTGGAATGCTTTCCATAGTTACAGGAGACGGATGGAATGAAATATTCGGGCAATTAGGTTGTGATATAGTTTCCGGCGGACAAACAATGAATCCATCTGTGCAAGAATTGATGAATGGCGTAAAAAACGGTGAATATGAAAAATATTTGATTTTGCCGAACAATAAAAATATTATTCTTGCGGCAAAGCAGTTGCGTAAAATGCTTGGAGATACAGTAACTACAATACCTTCAGTGAATGTTATGGAAGGTCTTGTTGCCGCAATGGCTTTCAATCCGAAAGCTTCGGTAGAAGAAAACGAAAAAGCTATGAATGAAGCTATGACGGAAGTAAAAACAGGTATGATTACAACAGCCGTAAGAGATAGTGTAATCGGAGATACAAAAATTCATAAAGATGATTTTTTGGGAATGTCTAAAGGGATGAAAGTTATTGCTGAAAAATCTTTAGAAAAATGTTTTTCCGTTCTTTTAAAGAATTTGGTAAATGAAGATTCTGAAATTGTTACCGTATATTACGGAAATGATATTACGGAAAATGAATGTCTGAAATTAATTGAAAATGTAGAATCCGAACACAAAGATTTAACCTTTGAAATGCAATATGGCGGACAGCCGTTGTATCCTTTAATGGTATCAGTGGAATAATAATAAAACCGTTATGAGTAATCATGACGGTTTTTACTATATTTAATATATGGGTGATTTATGATCAGATTGTATTTTGTAAGACATGGAGAAACCGAATGGAATAAAATCGGTAAATTTCAAGGATCTGCAGATGTAAGTTTAAATAATATTGGGGAAATCCAGGCTGATTTGACAGCTGAATATATCAAAAAATTTAAGTTCGATAAAATTTATTCAAGTCCCTTAAAGAGAGCATTTCAAACTGCATCCAAAATAGCTGAAAAGCAAAATATTGGAATAATAAAAGATGAAAGACTTAAAGAAATGAATTTTGGAGATTGGGAAGGGTTGTCTTTTGATTGTATAGAAGCTAAATGGCCCGGAAGATTAAAAGAAATGTATTATAGCCCTGATAAGGTCAATATTCCTAATGGAGAAACATTTTTACAGGTACAAATGCGAACAAAAAATTTTTTAAATAATTTACTTGAAAATGAAGGGGATAAAAATTATTTAATAGTAAGTCATGGTGTGACACTGAGAACGATATTTTGCAATTTATTAGGAATTCCTTTAAATAAGGCATGGAATTTATCTCAAAAAAATGCAAATATTTCATGCATAGAATATCGTGATAAAAATAGAAGTATATTGAATTTTTTAAATTATACGGATCATCTGAGTAAAGTTAAAGAATAAGAACAAAAAAACAATAAAATAAAAAATGGACTTTATAACATATCGTATCTGATTTTGTAGAGTCCATTTTTTAAATAATATATTCATTTGTTAATGATATAATGCTTAATTAATAATTTCTTACTGAATAATTTACAGAAATAATGTAGTATTGATTGAGTGTAGTAATCGATAATATGAATATCTTTTTTATTTATACCTATGTGTAAAATTACATTTTTTTCAGTTTCACTAATATGTATGTTTTTAGGGGAAATATTTTTATAGAAATTCAATATTTCTGAAATATGTAAAATAAACGAAAGAATTTTTATTTCTCTTATTTCTTTATTATTTAATAGTGTAATATAAGAGGAATTTTTTATTATTTTATTTGAGAAACCGTTATGAAATGAAGCTATAAATGCAGTTTTTATTTGATCTTTATGGCTCCAACCAAAAATAGAAGCATTTAATATTATATAAGCGGTATGTTTTTCACTTTTAAAATAATTTACTTTCAAACCTATATTATGCAAAATACTTGCACAACGTAGTAATAAACGTGCATTTTGCGTAAGTTTATGTATATCTTTTAGCCTATCAAATAACAAAAGTGCAATTTCAGTTATATTATTTGAACTATCAACATTATTATCAATGAGCATTTTTTTATAATTTAAAACTGAATTTATCAGCATGGAATCAGAATTATATTTTTCATGAAAATTTAAACTGTGGTAATAGTTGAAAAATATACCTTCGCGTAATCCAGAAATTGAGATTGTAAGTGTTTTCGATGAAAGTGAATTTAATAGCTCATTTATAACAATAGCTCCTGCAAGTATAATATCTGATCTGTCTTCAGAAAGTCCCGGAATGTTTTTTCTTTTTTGAGATGCTTGAGAATAAATAATCTCAAATATTTTTGAAATTGAACTTGAAGGGAGAGTATAATTATGTAATTTTTTAAATGGATAATTAATTTGCCTTTGATGTATTTTAGCTAAACTTCGCACAGTTCCTCCAATACCTATTAGAGGAATTTCTTCTTTTGGCAACCATTCAATTGACTTGATTTGATTTTGAATATATTTTTTTAGCGATTCAATTTTTTTTGATGAAATTTCTTTTTTTAAATTGAATTTTTCAGTAAGATTTACTGCGCCTAACGGTAAACTTATAGAATTGATTATTTTTTTATTTTTAATAAGGGATATTTCAATGCTTGCACCACCGAGATCAAACATTAGGAAATCGGTTTTGTTTATTGTATGAATTACACCTGAAAATCCTAAATATGCTTCTTTTTTACCATCTATTACATTAAGTTTTATTCCGGTTTCTTCTTTTATACGTTCTAAAAAATATTTTTTATTTGATGCGTTTCGGACTGCTGCGGTGGCTATAGCGAAAATTTTATCGACATTATAAAATTCAATAAAATTCGAATATATTTTTAAACAATTAACAGCTTTTTTTATAGCAGCTTCAGTCAGAATTAATTTTTTTCCCATTCCTTCCGCTAAACGAATACTTTTCTTATCCTTGAAAATCAATTTGAAAGTCGAATCGGAATTTATCTCTTTTATGAGAAATCGAATAGAGTTTGATCCTAAATCAATGATAGCAATACGTTCCATATATACTCCTCAAGTCATATACTATTTAAGTCAATTTTCTTCATTGTACAACAGATGTATTAATAAATCATAGTAATTTTTATGCTTATAATTAAATTAATTATGCTAAAATGTAGTTGTTAAACACAAGTGAGGTGTTGAAAATGGAAAAAAAGGCATTAGTTTACGGAATTATACATATAGGTTCATCCAATTTATCATTGAGAATAGTTGAATATAAAAATATAGATAATATAAATGTAATTGAAGAAGTAAAAAAACATATTACTTTTGGAGAAGAGGTATTTCATAATGGAAAATTGTCTTTTGATTCCATACTTGAATTATGTAAAATGCTTAAAGGATTAAAACAATTGTTATCGGATTATCAAGTAAAAGTATATTCAGTTTATGCGACATCGTTGCTTAGAGAAGCTGAAAATAAAAGAGCAATAATAGATTTAATTCGTGTTCATACAGGATTTAGAGTGCAAGTTGTGGATATGCCGCAAGAGATTTATTTTAAGCATTTTGCATTGCAGCATATATTAAGAGTTTCCAATTCTAAAAAACTATATTCACCTAATTTTAATTTTTTGTTTATAGATATCACTTCAGGTTGTATAGGACTTACGGTTTGGGAAAATGGAGTTTTAAAGTATCAACATAATATTCATATAGGAACATTAAGATTGCTCGAAGCGTTCAGTGTAAATCAAAGAGATTCTCAAGATTTTCCAATTGCTATTGAAGAGTATATACACGCTATAATGACGCCATTATGGAAATTTGTACTTCAATATAATCCTGAATATGTAGTTTTTTCAGGAAGTGAATCTCGTATTATGACAGAGTTTTTAGAGCTGAAAATGAATGAAGATAATATGGTTTCTTTTAAATCTTCAGATTTTTATAAAGCATATACCAAATTGAATCATTTTGTTTTTAATAAATCAAAAAATATTTCAAAATATGGAATTTTTTGGAAGTATGGTGTTTTGCCCACAATATATTTGTATAAAGAAATATTGGAAAACATAAAAACCGATAAAATTTTGATTATGGGAACAACATTTATTGAAGCGGTAGCGATGTTTTATGGTGCTGAAAAAACAAATGATTCCGTATTATCGAACATGAGAACTCAAAATTTAGAATTGACTCGTTCGATTGCAAGTTGTTATTTTTATGAACATGAGCATGCAAAAATAATGGAAAGTTTTTGTTTTACTATTTTAAATGAATTGAAAAAGAAAAATGGGTTAACTAATCGTGATGAGTTTTTGCTTAGAATGTCAATAATTTTGTATCAAATAGGTAAATTTGTTAATCTTTTAGATTCATATAAACAAGGTTGGAATTTAATAAGAAGTACGGATATTTTCGGAATTTCTGAAAAGGAAAAAGATATAGTAGCATGTATTGTTTATTATGCTCAGGGGGTTTTTCCACATGAAAAAGAAACTCCGTTTGCATTGTTGACAGATTCTGCTAAAATGACTGCACTTAAATTAATTGCAATTTTTCGTATGATTTTAGCTATGGATATATCAAGAAAGCAAAAATTAAAGAATATGACGGTAAAAATTGACTCGGATAAATTGGTAATTAATTATGACAGTTATCAAAATACTTCTTTAGAAGAGTGGATATTTGAAAAGGAAAAAGAGTTTTTTCAAAATATATTCGGTATAGAAGCAAGATTGGAAAGGAGATAAAAATGGATTCAAATTATTCTTCTTATTTACTGAATCGTGAACTTTCGTGGTTACAATTTAATAAAAGAGTGTTAAAAGAATCAACGGATCCTAATAATCCGTTGCTTGAAAAATTGAAGTTTTTAGCAATTACAAGTTCGAACTTAGATGAGTTTTTTATGATTCGTGTGGCAGGATTAAAGCATCAAAAAGAAAGTAATTTTAAAAAACGTGATATTGCAAATATGACAGCCGAAGAACAACTTTATGAGATTTCTAAAGAATGCCACAAGCTTGTTGAACAACAATATATTTATTTAAAAAATATTGTAAAATCCTTGGAGTCTGAAGGAATAATTTTTACTGAACCGGATAAACTGACAAATAAACAAAAACAATGGCTTAATAAGTATTTTGACAGAGAAATTTTTCCGGTAGTAACTCCTTTGGCAGTTGATTCGTCCCATCCTTTTCCTTTTTTGGCATCTAAAAGCTTAAATGTCGCAATGCTTCTTGAAAAAAACGAACAAGATTTAAATTGTGATGAAGAAAACAACATAGATGTAAAAACTGCAATAGTTCCGGTTCCTGCAGTATTACCGAGAATAATAGCAATCCCAAGTGATTTTTCAGATTCAGGTAAACATTATTTTATATTATTGGAAGATGTAATTTGTTATTTTGCATCACGTTTTTTTATAGGGTATGACATGTTGGAGTCGGGATGCTTTAGAATTACTCGTGATGCCGATCTTAATATTGATGAAGAGGATGCAAGAGATCTTGTCATAGAAGTTGAACGACAGCTGAAGAAAAGGCAAAGAGGACAGGCTGTAAGACTTGAATATCAATCTGGAACGAGCAGATTTATGCGTAGATTTATGAGTCAAGAAACTAAATTGAGAGATGAAGATATGTATGAAATCAATGGACCGATTGATATAACGATGTTTTTTGATTTCTATAATATTAAAGGATATGACAAGTTAAGATATACTCAAGCTTATCCGCATACTCCATGGAGTATTTTAAAGGTAGATTCGTATGATAAAAAAAGTATTTTTGAAATTATAAGGAAAAAAGATTTACTGATTCATTTGCCATATGAATCATTTGAAGATTCCGTAGTTCGTTTTGTTTCTGAAGCCGCAAATGATGAAAACGTTTTGGCTATAAAACAAACTTTGTATAGGGTAAGTTCTTCAAGTGCAATTATACAAGCACTTGAAAGAGCGGTACAAAACGGTAAACAAGTAACGGTATTAATGGAAGTGAAAGCACGTTTTGATGAAGCAAATAACATTATAATGGCACGAAGACTTGAAAAAGCAGGTGCACATGTTATTTATGGGCTTGTAGGCCTTAAAACTCATTCAAAATGCACAATGGTAATACGTAGAGAGAAGGACGGAATTCGTAGATATGTGCATGTAGCAACAGGGAATTACAACGCAAAAACTGCAAAATTGTATACAGATTTAGGAATATTGACATGTAACGACAGATTTGGGATTGATGCATCTGCTTTTTTCAATTTATTATCAGGATATTCAGATCCTCCGGAATGGAATTCTTTTATAGTTTCACCTATTAATTTAAGGCAACGTTGTGTGGCTATGATTGATAGAGAAATTGAATTTGCAAAAAACGGAGAGAGTGCATCTATTATAGCTAAAATGAATTCTCTTTTAGATAAAGATATAATAATGAAATTATATGAAGCATCATGTGCAGGAGTTAAAATTCAGCTTATAGTAAGGGGAATATGTGTACTTATTCCGGGAATAAAAAATGTCAGTGAAAATATTAAAGTACGTAGTATAGTAGGACGTTTTTTGGAACATAGCAGAGTATTTATATTCGGGAATGGAGGAAATGAGGAGGTTTATATCGGTAGTGCAGATATGATGCCAAGAAATTTGAATGATCGTGTTGAATTGATGGTTCCTATAGAAGATTTTGAAATAAAATCAAGAATCAAGGATATGATTTTATCTGAACTTAAAGATAACCAAAAATCTTATACGATGAATTCTGATGGAAGTTGGTCAAAAAATATTAGTGAAAATAATAAATATTGTGCACAAAAATATTTTCAAAAAATATCTGAAGAAAGAGTAAATTCTCAAAAAATGACACTAAGACAAAAATTTGAACCGTATAAACCGATTATAGGATATTGATTTAAAAAATGGCATAAAAATATGCCATCGTAGAAAGTTCGTTTTGTGAAAACCTTTTTATTAAAAAATTAAGATAAATTTATTTGATAGTGTTATATCCCATGAATAGTGGGTAAAATGATATTTTAAAAATAAAATTAAATAATAAGTCTATATGGAATGTACATAGTTAACAATAAAAAACAATAAAAAGTCAGGTTTTATCTGACTTTTTATTGTTTTTTGATAAATTTTGATATAAAAGGATATGTGATAAAAAACTTGTTTATCAACTGATTTAAATAGATATAATAGGGAAAATCGAATAAATTAATATTGTCAACCTATAGGCGTTTGACAAAAAGTCTATCTATGGTAGAATAACCGACATAGGAGAGGTGATTATGGCAGTTTTTAGCATGAAAAAAGCAAGAGCAATATTTTTAGGAACAATCATTATTACATCAACTATGATGAATTCGGTATCTGCTTTTGGAATTAATGAAACAAACAATAAAATTGAATACAAATCTATTTCTATATATGATGGTGACAAAAAGATACCATTTAAAACCAATGAATCTGATTACAGAAAAGTTTTAGATGCGGCAGGAATAAAGTTAAGTTCTTATGATAAATTTTGGTCCAGTTCAGGAAACGTAGAAGACGGCTCTGTTCTGGTAATTGAAAGAGCAATTCCTGTAAAAATTAATTATAAGGGAAGCGTTCGTGTTATTTATACAACACAACAGACGGTGCAAGGTGCAGTAAATGATGCAGGATATGATTGGCACAAAGTTATGCCTGTTGAAGACGGACTTTCTCGTGTTCGTTCCGGTATGGAAATACATGTTATACCATATGAAGTGAAGATTGTGGAAAAAACGGAAGAAATTCCTGTATCTTATGTAAAATGGTATGATTCTACTTTGAATAGTGATGAACAAGTTGTAGTTCAAGAAGGACGAGCAGGAATAAGAAATACCAGAGTTGAGGAATTTATTTCCGATGGTAAAGTTATAAAAACAGAAGTATTAAAATCTAAAGTGATTGATGAAGGTGAAAAGGGAATAGCTAAAACCGGAAATCAAAATGGTACAGTGGGTTGGGTAAAGGTAATGTCTGCTACCGCTTATCATCCCATGGATGGAGATGGAAGAGGAATTACCGCTACAGGTACAAGAGCCGGTCATGGTGTAGTGGCTGTAGATCCTTCTGTAATACCTTTAGGAAGTAAAGTGTATGTGCCTGGATATGGTGAGGCTGTAGCGGAAGATACAGGTGGAGCAATTATAGGTGACAGAATAGATTTATGTATGGACACATATTACGATTGCTACGCGTTCGGTAGAAAAAATATTGAAGTATTTGTACAGTATTAATAAAAGTCGGCTATGCCGACTTTTATTAATACTGTATTTCTATGATATAATTAAAACTCAGGAGGATTTATGATTACCGTAGTTGTAGCTTTTTTTATTGTAATATTTGATCAACTGACGAAATATTTGATTCAAAATTTTATGCAATATGGTCAAACTGTTCCTGTTATTCCGGATGTGTTTCACCTTACATATATAATTAATCGTGGAGCGGCATTTGGAATTTTACCTCATAAAGACTGGTTTTTTTTGAGTATTGTTTTTATATTATTTTGTATATTTGTCATATATAGAAAAAGAATACCTATAAAACCGATATATTTTTCTATAGGAATAGGATTACTTCTTGGAGGAGCTTTTGGAAATGCAATAGATCGTGTGCGTATATCCGGAGTTGTAGATTTTTTAGATTTAAGAATTTGGCCTATTTTTAACGTAGCAGATATTGCTATTTGTATTGGAGTTATGTTTATTGTTTATTATTTTTGGAGACATAATTAATGAATACACATATATATGAAGTAGATGAAAAACAAGATGGTATGAGACTTGATCAATTTTTAAAAGAAGTAAGCGGATTAACACGCTCTGAAGTTCAAAAATGGATTAAAGAGGGATATGCGATATCATTACCAAATCGTATGGTAAGATCAAATTATCATATTTCCGATAAAGAAAAAATTCAATTTTCATGGGAGGAAAAGAAAGAAATTGAATTAATACCTCAAAAAATAAAGCTGGATATTTTATACGAAGATGAGCATATTATTGTGATTAATAAATCTAGAGGAATGGTAGTTCATCCCGGAGCAGGTAATATCGATAATACTTTGGTAAATGCATTACTGTATCATTGTGGAGAAAGTCTTTTAAAAGTTGGAGAAAAAACTCGTCCCGGAATAGTTCATCGATTAGATAAAGACACATCAGGTGTTATGGTAGCAGTTAAATCCGATATTGCGTATGAAAAAGTAAAAAATGAAATAGCAACACATGAAGCCAAGAGGACATATTTGACATTGGTACATGGACAAATGGAGGGGCCTGATGGAAAAATTGATTTACCGTTGGGAAGAAGTTTAAAAGATAGAATGAAATGGGATGTGCAACCTAAAACGGGTAAAAATGCGATAACACATTTTCACGTTTTGGAATTTATGCCTAAATATTCTTTACTCGAATGCAAATTGGAAACAGGTAGAACACACCAAATTCGTGTTCATATGTCCTATATAGGACATCCTGTAATAAATGATCCATTGTATGGAAGAAAAAAAGATAATTTTCCGATACAAGGTCAAGCACTTCATTCATTTACTTTAGAATTAAAACATCCTTTAACAGGAAAAATTATGAAATTTGAAGCACCGCTTCCGGAAGATATGAAAAAGTGCTTAGAAATGGCAAGAAAAGAAAATATATAAATTATATTTTGACAATTTAATTTGTATTAAGTAAACTTATATAAAAGTGAGACAATACGGGGACGTACCGGCTTCGACAGGGAGTCTTTGTATCATAAATAGCGAGTCGGGATTCCATCAACCCCGTAAAACGGTGGAAAAATATAAAAGCAAAACAAGAATTTGCTTTAGCAGCTTAATGCTAATGTCTCACTAAAGTTTTCCTGTGGCTTTTTTGAGGCATCAACTAACAGGATACCGATGTATAATGTTCAGTAGTACAGAGGGAAACATAACTGAACTCGATGAAAATAGTTCGTTATCGTACGATTTTTCATTTAAATAAAAACGATAACTGCACTCGGAGAAGTTTATGGGGCAGGCTTTTTGGACAGGGGTTCGACTCCCCTCGTCTCCACCAGTAATTTAACAGAGCGATTTGCTCTGTTTTTTATTTTTTATTAATTATGATATAGTTATAATAGTATATTTAAAAATGTTGATTTATAGGGGGCTATTATGATTAAATCTATTACCGGAACAGAAAAATTTGATTCTATTATTGCTGAAGCAGAAACTATTGTAATGTTCAGTGCACCTTGGTGCGGATATTGTAGAAAAATAAAACCTGTTGTAGAAAAAATATCTAATGAAATAACTACACCGATATATATTGTAAATACTGATGACAATCAAGAACTTGCGGAACGTTACAGTGTAGAAACTATACCATATATAACGATATTTAAAGAAGGTAAATTTATTGATGGAATTATAGGATACGGAACTGTAGGATATGTACAATTGAAAGAATTTTTCAGTAAAAGTTTAAAATAGATATTTTAAGTGGTATGATTGACTTAGAATTGTTTAAGTAGTTTTGTTGTGCGGTAATGGGAGGTAACTTTGAATATTAAAAAGATATTGGAAAATATAAATAAAACAAAACCTTTAGTTCATCATATTACTAACTATGTAACGGTAAATGATTGTGCAAATGTTACTTTAGCGATTGGAGGTTCGCCGGTAATGGCGGATGCAATTGATGAAGCGTCTCAAATGGCATCAATAGCATCATCATTGGTTTTAAATATAGGAACACTTAATGCAGATAAAATAAATTCGATGATAAAAGCCGGTAAAAAAGCAAATTCATTAGATATTCCGGTTGTATTTGACCCTGTTGGATGCGGAGCAACTGCTTTTAGAAATGAAATGTCGGAATTATTGATAAAAAATATAAATATGTCTGTTATAAGAGGAAATTTATCTGAGATACTTGCATTATCTGGTAAATCTGTTGTTACAAAAGGTGTAGATTCTTCAGATATAAGTATTAAGAATTTAAATGAATATTTAAAAAATATTGCCGAAAAATTTAAAACTGTAATTGCAGTCACGGGGAAAGTCGATAGAATTACTGATGGTAAGAAAATTGTTGAAATTTATAACGGCTGCAAAGAAATGTCTAATATCACAGGTTCAGGATGTATGTGCAGTTCTTTAATCGGAACTTTTGTAGGTGCAAATAAAGATAATATATTTGAAGCTACCGTTGCTGCTATTTTAACCATGGGAATTGCCGGTGAAAATGCCTGGGATAAATACAAATACGAAGGTTTAGGACATTTTCATATGGGAATAATAGATGAAATAAGTAAAATTACCCCTGAAATTATAGAATTGAACGGTAATTGGAATGAAAAATAATATAGATTATACTTTATATCTTGTAACCGATAATCATGTTTCTGATTTTGAAAAATTCTGTTATAAAATTGAAAAAGCAATTTGCAATGGAGTGACAACTGTACAATTACGTGAAAAAAATTTAGAAACAAATTTATTCTATAAAAAAGCTTTAAAAGTTAAAGAACTTACTGATAAATATAATGTTCCGCTTATTATAAACGATCGTATAGATATAATGCTTGCGATAGATGCTGCAGGTGTACATTTGGGTCAGTCCGATATGCCTGCAGATATTGCAAGAAAAATAATAGGACAAAATAAAATACTTGGAATTTCAGCATCAAATCTAACGGAAGCAAAAAAAGCTTATGAAGATGGAGCAGATTATTTAGGAGTAGGGGCAATGTTTGCCACTCAAACAAAACCGGATGCGGATGTTACAAGTATGAAGGAACTAAAGAAAATACGAGAAAACGTTAACATACCTATAGTTGTAATTGGAGGAATAAATTGTAAAACTATTCCGCTTTTTTCAAAAATTAAAGTTGATGGGTTTGCAGTAGTATCTGCAATAATGAGTGAGAAAGATTCAGGCAAAGCTAGCAAAGATTTAATAAAAGAAATACAAAAAGTAAAAATACGGTAATGAGTTAAGCACATTACCGTATTTTATATGGATTAATCTCATAAAATAACCATGCCATTATTTACACAAGCAGATTTTATATTATCTAATGTATAAGCACGTGCCAAATTACCTGCAACGACATGTTTTTATTTGTATGTACTTGTTAAGCTTAACTTATTATATGTAATTTATATTGTTTTGTGCGATAATTCTGTTTTTAATTTAATATTTTAGTGTTTTTATTGTTAATTCAGATTATATTAAATCCGTTTTTTAATCAGTGTTTGACAAAAGCTTATTAGACTGATATTATACATAAAGTATTTTCAAATAAAAGTTAATTTATGTAGATTTGACAGATAATTGAAAGTATGGTATATTATTGGAGTCGCATAAAGAGCGACACGGTTCTTTGAAAACTAAACAGTACAACGAAAAAATGCAAAACAT